>CAYLZS010000341.1:0-2527 GCA_964388065.1 uncultured Granulosicoccaceae bacterium | reverse complement strand
GAAAAATAGTAGGCCCGACAAATATCCAGGCTATAGCCCGGTCTGACAGACCTTTAATTTTTCGTGCGACGCGTACCGGCGTCTTCTTTGCGAGGCGATCTATTGCCATGCCACATCATCCTTTCGGAAAGGTTGGTGCCGCGCCCAAATAAATTCAGGTGCTAGAGTTCAGTGTAGATAAAGAGAGAAACCGGCAGCAGCAAGGCTGCCGGTTATCGGCTTTACAGCTTGCCTTCGTCTTCGAAGACTTCTGTCCAGTCTTCAATCAGCTGGTCAAGTGCTTCTTTTGCAGTACCCTGATCTGCAACCACAAAGTCATGTACGCGCTTTTGCATGGCGAGTAACAGTTCGGCGTAAGCAGGTTCCTGCCAGAAGTCCTGCACGTCTTCCATGGCTACCAGAAAGTCACCGGCAAAAGGTGCGCTGTCTTTGAAGGTGTCACCATTCAGTACGGAGTTATGTGCGGAGTAACCACCTACGCTCCACCACTTGGCCTGAACTTCAGGATCTGAAAACCACTTGATGTACTCAAGAGACGCCTCTTGCTTTTCAGAGTAGGAAACAACAGAGATGCCTTGTCCACCAAGCGTTGATCCTGCCTGGTTTTGTGGCGGATTAACAAAGAAGTCAATCTTTTCACCACCGGTATCAGGATCTGCATAAAGACCCGGGAAGAAAGCAAACCAGTTCATCGCCATGGCAACCTGACCCGACTTGAATGCATCAAGGCTTTCACCCATGTATGAGTTGGTATAGCCCGGTGGGGTCGCAGTTTTGTAGAACTCTTTATAAAACTCAAGCGCCTCTACTGCCTCAGCTGAGTTAACTGCGCCTTCCATGTCATACTTTCCCGGGGTGTTTTCGTATTTGAAACCCCAGGGATAGAGCGCACTGGTAACGCCCATAGTGATACCTTCAGAACCGCGCTCTGTGAAGATCGCAGCCCCATAGACCGTTTTTCCGTCTATTTCTCGCTCCTGAAAAAACTGTGCTATCTGCAGCAGTTCTTTCTGCGTTTTCGGTTCGCCAAGTTCCTGACCTGTGGCCTCTTTATAAGCTGCCTTTATGTCATCGCGTTCGAACCAGTCTTTTCGATAGAACCACCCGTTCGCATCACCCATAGCTGGCAGCGCGTAGTAATTGGGGGTGCCTTTCGGCCATGTTGAGTAGGCGTATACAGTGGCAGGAGCAAAATCATCCATGCTGATACCTTCTTCATCAAAGAAGTCATTCAGCTTTACGTAGTGACCATTCTCTGCGCCACCACCGATCCACTGACTGTCGCCAATCAGCATGTCACAGAGTTTGCCGCCGGAGTTAAGTTCGTTGAGCATGCGGTCGGCAAAATTGGGCCACGGCACAAACTCAAAATTCATCGTGTGGCCGCTCTCTTTCTCAAAGTCCTTGCTGAGTTCTACCAGAGCGTTGGCAGGATCCCAGGCCGCCCAGCACAGGGTAAGATCTTCAGCCTGTGATGCGCTTGTAAAAGACGCGGCCGCCACAGAAATCACACTGGCGGTTACCAGTTTCAGGTGTTTCATACTTCCTCCGATTTGTCTAAAGCTTTGTTGGTCCAGTCTGGAGCTTCGCTACCCCAGATATAACCAGTCTATGTAACTGCCATGCTCAAAGTCCAGATCAAAATGATTGACGTACCTCAGATGTCGCTTTTTACTATTTAATTCGCTTTGTCATTCGATTCAAAATCAGCGGAAATCCTGAGATGCTCCTTGATAGCACCATTCTGGTTTTCTGGTAAAACCTGGCTATCTGCTGCCGCCATTTAGCACCAGATGTTGCACACGACCCCTAGAGCTCGTAAAAATTTCTGAACGGCGATCGTTACACGGTTCAGCACATCAATTCAACAAAGGACCCACCCCTTTGCTTCGTGCCTTAGGTATTAAACAGGGTTATTACACACAGGGGCATTACACAGGAAAAATCGAACAGTTACTGGCGGTGAAAAGATATTTTCGATTGATACAACTGAACAGCCAATCAGACCGCTTGTTCGCCAGTGCCTCACACTGAGACTCAGAAATGGACACACACAATCCGCAATGACTCGGTGGTATTGTTCGCAAAATCAGAATAAGCAGCAGCGTTCGCAGAGACTTCCCTGCACTGTCACTTACCGCACAGAACACACTGAGTGGTATCAGTAGCTCGATCGGAACAAGCAACACCCCGGATTGGCCGAGGTGCCTTTGGATAGCAGTTTTTCGCTACAAGGCGAGTCGCGAAGCCCGACGCCTGAACGCCGCAATGCCTAGCAATGGCAGTATACCGAAACCGATAACACCACCACCATCATCGGATTTCTTTTCTGTCTCAAGATCTGGCTGTCGGGTAATTTCAGTCGCATTTTGCATCAATGCCTGTCGACCTGAAATTGGTACTATGCTGCTATCAACTGCGGCGAGGGCTACCGGTTCACTGGCAGTGCCCTCACTGGTGTATGACAAGTATCGTATTGCAGCAGTGGAGTTGTAAGTGCCGTCAGGATATACATCTTCAACACCAC
>CAYLZS010000340.1:0-15895 GCA_964388065.1 uncultured Granulosicoccaceae bacterium | reverse complement strand
GTCTGTGTAGAACTCGAGGATGGTATTGCACCGAAAGATAAACAACAGGCTCGCGAGCTGACACTTGAATTGTTTGAAACACCTCAAACCGACGATGGTGTCGAACGCATTGTCAGAATTAATTGTCTGCGTGAGGCATTTGGCCTTGCCGATGTTCAGGCAATTCTCGCCACCGATACACCACCACCGGCACTCATGCTGCCCAAAGTACGTAACCCGGATGAAGTGGTTTGGCTCGATGACCTGTTAACCGAGCGCGGGCACAATACAAGACTTCATGTAATTATCGAAACTAATCGCGGTCTGGAAGCAGCGTTTGACATTGCACATAGCAGCAGGCGAATCGATGCGCTTTTTTTCGGTGGCGTTGACATGGCGGCTGAGTTGCGCTGCGTTAATGCATGGGAACCGTTGCTATATGCGCGATCAAGAGTTGTACACGCAGCTGCCAGCGCAGGTCTGGATGTCATTGACGTGCCCTTTCTCGATCTCGACGACCCAACAGGTGGTAAAAAAGAAGCACAACTGGCCAAAGCCTTAGGCTTCTGTGGCAAAGGCTCAGTACATCCCAAACAGATTGCCGCGTTAAATGAAGTGTTTACACCGAGTGCAGACGAAATTGCCAAAGCCCGACGCATCACTAAAACGTTTGAAGAGGCAGATACGGGCCTGGTTGTTATTGACGGCAAGCTAATCGAGAAACCTGTCTTGCGCGAAATGTACCGGATACTTGCCATTGCAGACCGAATCGAAAAGGTTCGTAGTTAGGCAAGTCCCTGGCAGTTAGCCGGTTAGACTTTAAGCTAACCGATAGAACTCCGCTCACTCGCGAGTTCTGTTAATTTGCAGCATGCATTTTAAAGGCAGAAATTATGGCTGGCACTCCTGCTGAAACTTGTTGTGGCCCGGGCTATGCGTCACCTGCTGACGCTATGCAGGCACCGCGAGAGAAACTGCTTTACACCATCGCTATTTATGTTGGCACCGGTATACAAAAACCGGACTATCTGGCCACCATTGATGCAGACCCTCACAGTTCGACTTACTCACAGGTGATCAGCCGTTGCGAAATGCCGGGCATAGGCGATGAGCTGCATCACATGGGCTGGAACGCCTGCTCTTCCTGCTTTAACGATGGCGAGATGGAGCGCAAATACTTAATTGTGCCAGGGGTGAGAAGCTCCAACTTACACATAGTGGACTGTGGTACCGACCCACGAAATCCGACACTGTACAAAGTGGTGTCCGGTGATGAGATAAAACAAAAGACTGATCTGTCTGCCCCACATACGGTTCATTGTCTGGGTTCCGATATTATTATCTCAATGCTCGGTGATGCCAAAGGTAACGCACCCGGTGGCTTTCTTCACTTAAACAAAGATTTTGAAATTGTCGGACGCTGGGAAAACGATCTGGGTGGTATGAAATTCAACTATGACTTCTGGTACCAGCCACGGCATAACGTCATGGTCTCCAGTGAATGGGCAGCGCCTAATACTTTTATGCCAGGCTTTGATCTCGAAGAAGTGGGTCATTTAAAATACGGTCGCGAAATTCACTTTTGGGATTTTGAAAAAAAGAAAGTCGAAAACACAGTTTATTTGGGTGAAGACGGATTAGTACCTCTAGAAGTGCGTTTCCATCACAACCCGGATTCCACTCACGGGTTCGTCGGCGCTGCAATGTCTTCAAACATCATTCACTGGTATAAAAAAGATCAGGAATGGATAGTTGAAAAAATCATTGATGTTGAAAATGAAAAACATCCGGAGTGGCCTATACCGCTACCCGGATTAATTACCGTCATACTCATCTCAATGGATGATCGGTTTCTCTATTTTTGCAACTGGTTACACGGCGACATACGCCAGTACGATATCAGCGACCCGCACAACCCGGTAATGACCGGCCAGGTCTGGATGGGTGGCATGTTGAAAAAGGCCCCCGTTGTTAACAACGTTGAAATAGCCGGTGGCCCGCAAATGATTCAGCTAAGCCTTGATGGCAAGCGCTTATTCGTTACAACATCCCTGTTCTCAACCTGGGATAACCAGTTTTACCCCGAGATTCGCCACAAAGGCGGTGTTATGCTGATGGTCGACTGCAATACTGAAAGTGGCGGCATGCAAATCAATAAAGACTTTATCGTCAATTTCGGCAATGAACCCAATGGACCATCGCGTTGTCATGAAACCCGCTACCCGGGTGGCGATTGCACCTCAGATATCTGGTTATAGGGCTGCTAAGCATGAATCATAAAGAAGACTATCCGGCCGACTATCTGGCCAGTATTCTCTCTGAGGTTAAAACCATTGCAATGGTCGGCGCCAGTCCGGACGCCACTAAATTCAGCTACGGTGTACTGCGTGTGCTGCATGAACAAGGTTACAACATGATTCCGGTAAACCCGCGTGAAGCTGGTAACGAGATACGCGGTCTGAAAGTAATTGGCAAGCTCGCAGACATTGAAGAACCGGTAGACATGGTACAGGTGTTCCGCGCATCAGAAGCGCTACCCGGCATTGCACAGGAAGCTATTGATATTGGCGCACAGGTTTTGTGGGGTCAAATTGGTGTTTACAGTGAAGAGGCAGCCCAAATGGCTGAACAGGCTGGCATGCGGGTTGTTATGGACCGGTGCCCAAAGATTGAATTGTTCCGACCCTTCTGGAAACCAAAACTGGGGCAGACTATCTGATCAGAGGCTCGTATTGTATTAATCAGATCAATAAATTTGTCACTTGAATAAAACACCAGACAATGAAGAGCCATTACCTGTGTACCGTGTAGAGTTGCGCAACAGTGGTGTGGTTCTAGACGTCAGTGCCGATCAGCCTATCTATAAAGCCGCACTCGATGCCGGAGTTCAACTACCCATTGGTTGTGACTACGGAGGCTGCATTACCTGTGCAGCTAAACTTGTTAAAGGCAGTGTACGTCAGCCTGGCGCTTCTGCACTGAACAAAAGGCAATCTCAGGCGGGCTACATTCTACTGTGTGTGGCGCATCCAAAGTCCGATTGTATTATTGACGAAGGTGTTGACTCACACGACGACCTCTACATGAATCCTTTCACTGGCAAGCTGTCATCTAACTGAACTCTCAATGTATTTACTACCGGGTATTAAGAATTTTCAGAATTGAGTCTTCTTTGCCGCGCTCTTTAGCATAGTCAATAGCTTTGCGACCGAACTTGTCTACAACCCCTTTATCGGCACCGCGTGCCAGCAGCATTTCTACTATCTGTGGATGATTTTTAAATGACGCCAGTATTAACGGCGTAACGTTTTCACCGTCAATCCAGTTGACATCTGCACCCTTTTCTATCAGTGACTTTGCAATTGCGGTGGAGCCGTCGCGACTGGCGTAGATTAGCGGTGTATTACGCCCTCCATCATATACATCAGGCGTGGCACCCGCATTCAAGAGCTGTGTCACAGTGCCGGCGTCTTTAGCAAGCGTTGCATTAATCAGGTAGGCGGTGTTTTTTGAGTGTGGATGAATTCGCAACCCCTTGCCCCAGCTGCCGACAACCACTCCATTGCCGGTCTCCGCCACATGGACGACTGGCAGCGAAGCTCCGATTTGCACTGCTTTTTGCTGTGATATGGAGTATTCCCACAACCCGTTAGTCCAGCCACCGATGAGCAGCACGTCCGGGTTGCCGTTTTTGAATTTAACCGATGAAAGCCTCTGGTTCTTGAACGGTTCAATGGCTGCCCAGGAGGCTGCGGCGTCTCGTGATATGAATAAGCCATTCTCAGTTGCCGCAGCAATAAAACCGCTGTTGTCGCCTGCCACCGCCTGGTTTGTTTTATTTTCCAGTATTTTGTTCCAGCTGTTGCCCTGATCAGTTGACCGGTAGAGACCGCCGGTTGGAGATGAAGCCAGAAGTGTTGTACCTGTGCGGTCGGCATGTACTGACCAGATAAACGCTTTGTTGAGAGAAGTTTGTGTCCAGGTGACTCCGGCATCTGCACTTCTTAGAACTCCCTTGTTGCCACTGGCGGCAAATACCACTCCCGATTGCGTGACGGCAAAACCGCGAACATCTTTCGAAGGAAAGGCATTAACCGGTTTAAAACTCGCACCCGAGTCCGATGATCGAAACAGACCATGCTTCCAGGTACCGGCCAGAAAAATATTGCCGTTAACCGCAGCCACTGCCTGTACATCCGTCGCCTGGTTATTCAGCGATTTTTTGGCATTTAGAAAACGCCAGCTGACGCCTCCGTTTCTACTGACAAACAGGGTTGCATCACCAGCTGCCTTGCCTTTGTTACCAACAATGATCAGATTGTTATCGAAAGGTGCGACAGTCATTGAGCGTATGATTCTGCCGTTTAACTTCCCAAAACTGCCGCTCCACTGACCCTGAGCCTGCACCAGCTGAGGCAGCGCGAAGTTCGCGACAAGAAATAGAATAACACCGAGCCTGCACCTTAATTTCATGTTTTAACCGAATCCGTTGTTGATAAGCACTTATTGATTAACTCTTTGTCGGTTCTCAGGCCTGTTAGTTCACGCCATGAGCCTGCGCGGCAGAAATCACCAAAATGCCCCGGCATTAACCTGAATATCTTCCATTGTCAGCGCTGGTGACAGATCAGAACATAGAAAGGATACCAACTCTGAAATTTCTGAAGCCTGCACCAGACGATTTTGAGGGTTTGAAGTTTCTATCTCTGATTTTACCTGTGCTGTGCTACGACCCGAACTATTTGCCATTTTCGCAATACTGTTGCGCAGCATTTCGGTTTCCACCCAGGTCGGACTCACCGCTGTGCAGGTGACGCCAGAATCCGCACCCTCCAGAGCGACGGACCGGGTAAGTCCGAGTAGTCCCGATTTTGAAGCACAATAGGCGGCATGCGTAGCCACTGCCGTAGTGGCAGCAGTCGATGCGATATTGACAATTCGACCCCACTTTTTGTTCATCATCGATGGCAGGCAACTGCGTATCATTCTGAACGGTCCGTTGAGATTGGTGTCAATGACAGCATTCCAGTCATCATCGGAGTGACCACACACTTTCTGATGTACTGATATTCCGGCAGAGTTTATTAAAATATCCGGAACACCGCAGGCATCTGTAACCTGGCTGACAAAGGCTTCTACAGATGCTGTATCGCATACATCCAGCTGCCATACCAGATAACCGTTATCCTTCAGTGCTGGAAATTTGTCAGGATTGCGGCCGCCTATTACAACCGTCGCACCGCGTTGCTTTAATACGCGTGCGACATCCAGACCGATACCAGAGGTGCCTCCGGTGACGATGGCAATTTTATTCTTGTGCCATAACTCGTGATTCATTGCATCACCAGAGTGAGAAGTGTTTAGCTTGGTTTGTCCCTAGACAAGATTGAGATCCCCGTTTAACTCATGACGAAGCTGTCGCCAGCGACTGTAAAACTCATCACTGCCAACATGCGTTAGTCGCACATGACGATCTCCGTTAAAACCGGTGCGTGCGTGCAGGACTCGCGCGTTATCAAATACAAGTGCCTCACCACCCTTTAACAAATAATGCATATGGTATTTCGACTCGTAGGAAGTTTGAAACAGTTTTTCCAGAGCTCGATATACCGGTTCGACTAACTCGGCGGGCAGATCAATTGGCCCCATGGTCCGTTCATTCATTCTGAATTCGCAAACTTCACCAAAATAATCAAGCCTGATAACCGGTGCTTCTGCACGCAAACCCACCTGATCAATAAAGCGACGGTGAGGGATGGGAACTCTGGTTAAAAGCTCAAACTCTTCAGGGTGATTTTTTTTAAAGTCTGATGCCAGTTTAAATCCATCGGTCATAACCGATTCTCCACCGCCATCCTCACTGGCTTTTATCGAATGAAAAACCATTATGCCAGGTGGTGGCTCACGGAAATTCTCATCGGTGTGGGGTCGAAGCGGCACGGGCGCATTGGCAATCACTGCAGGGTCTGCAGTGGAGACAATTTCAAATACGCGACCATAGTGGGTCTCTCTTATAAAGCTGAGTAGCCCGGCAATCTCTTCGGTAGCGTCGGATCTGGCTGGTGCGTTAGTGATAAGACAAATACCATAGCTGCGAACCGCGTCGTAGATTTTTAGAAGCTCTTTGCGGTCCGACTGCGCTGCCATGTAGTCAACGGTTGGCAGTTCCTCTGCAAACGCGGCATCCCATAAAACCGGTTGCGGTCGTCGTTTGCGCCTTTCCTGATCACTATGGCAGTGGCTTCGCAGCCAGCCCGGATCATAGGTAGTGAGATGATTATCTGCCAGCCATTCTATTTTTATCATGCCATCAACACAGGTAACACGATTTGAAAGATCATCAGGAAGCATGTTTAGTTCGAAAAATCGGTGCCCGCCGCTGTGGTCACCACAATTGCTACAGCTACAATTGTCACGCAGCCAGACCGGATGAAAAACTGATCGGTGACCGTCCTGCCAGTCTATTGTGACATCAGTGCGGGTGCTCGCCACCTCGGCGACGAGGTTACCAGGCTCTGTTCTATTGCGGGCTATATGTGACGCTTGCATGAACTACCTCTTTACTTAGGCTAACAGCAGTACCGCTTTTGCCTGCAGACTGTCCTCGCAGTTTATGATACAAACAGTATTGGATTCAATGCTAACCAGCGTTAACACTCCAGAGGCAGATAATGAACAAAAAACCGTTGCGTCCGATCAGCCCCAACGATATCAAAAAATACCACGATGACGGTGTGGTCCTGTTGTCGGGCATGTTCGATCAGGAGTGGATCGATGCACTCAATAAAGGCTTAACGGCAAATTGCAAGCATCCGACAAATCGTTCCAGAGTGTGGGATCGAGACGCCGAAGGACGAACCATGTTCTGGGACAGTCAGGCCTGGCAGAACATCGATGAATATCGTCAGTTTGTTTTTGACTCACCGGCAGCAGAGATCGCGGGATCACTGATGCAATCCATGCAAATCAATTTCTTTTTCGATGCTGTGTTTGTACGCTCACCGGGCAGTCAATTTGAAACTCCGTGGCATCAGGACGAACCGTACTGGTCTGTGGAGGGCTATGACACCTGCACACTATGGATGCCCCTGGTACCGGTCAGGCGTGAAAACGCACTCGCCTTTGTTCCGGGCTCGCATCGTCTGGAGTCGAGCTTTTATCAGTATAACTTTGGCGAGTTAAATCCGGACGGTAAAACTGAAGTTGATCAGGTAGACTTCTCACAGATTTCTGAAACCACACTGCCAGACATTAAAGCAGACCCTGATAGTTTTGGTGTTACCAGCTGGGACATGCAGCCCGGTGACTGCATCGTCTTTAACAGCCGTATTATTCACGGTGGTTCCGGCAAACTCGATAACGATCGCGATCTGCGAGTGTTTACTACTAAATGGCTCGGTGACGATGTTCGAATTAAGTTCAGAGCATGTGGCATGGACCCGGACCATAGCGAAATCATGACCCGCTACGGTCTTGCACCCGGTGATCGGCCCGGTACAGATTTGTATCCTCACATATGGACGAGCAGCAGAAATTTATAAGTTCTGTGGTCACGTTATTCGCTAAGCCACAATCCTGCAGGTCGTAAATTACACCGTCTGTCTAATAAGCCGTGGCGCGGTGAGTAGCCGCGATCAATATCCATAGAGGTATCGAGCTGGATATCAACATCCCCTAACGTCGCAGCACATTGCATAACACTCTGCAAAGTTGAACAAATAGCGACATCGTCAAAGTTCTCTTCTGCAGGATTTGAGTTTGCCAACCGGATATTTGCTATACACCGATATTGAGTTGTGGAAAATACCCGCTGCATCTCTACCAGTACAGCGGCTTGATCTGTTTCCCACGGCACTTGAAAAACAATACTTTTTGGTTGTATTTTCCAGCTTCCCATCAGTTCGAGCACTGCTTTATGGTCTGACCAGCGGAAACCGCTGGAGACACTGTGAGCGAAAGGTTTGCCTGAATGACTGCTGCCTGCCCCGGTCAGCGCATGGCCAATCCGCAGATCTGCCATTACGTTTTTTTGTACCAATGTCGAAAAATCCGGTTCACGGATATCACCTGCGGCAACATCTGTCACACACTCAAGTGACGATAATAATTCTATTGAGTTTCCAGCCAGCGCTAATTTCGATTGCAACAAGTGCTGCATACAAAACGCGTGAAATCTGAACCCTTCCGCGAGATAGTCCTGCACTCGTGCAAGGCTCTGCTGATCAATGATGTCATCTATCGGAATTCGAACATCGCGAATATTCATTTGCTGCAGGCGCATAAAAACGTAGTCATTGCGGACGCGCTTGCGGCTGAATTCTTCCATCGGTCCGTTACAGGGCAGATCAATCGATTCAAACCACGCGTGACGAAGCGGTACAGTAATTTTAATTTCAGCTTTTTTTAAATCACCCATCTGTGCAGAATTTTTGATGTCCGGGATTTCAGAATCCGATTTGCCATGTGTGGGTATAAGCCGCAATTGATGTCCGTGTTCGTAAACGTCTATTACCGCTACACTGTACTTCGACTTATCGTCCCTGCCATATTCCAGCGTGGGCCCTACTCTAAACATCTCTGCATAGTCCTGCCTGGTAAAACTGGTTGGCGGTAAGGTGTAGCACTTGCAGTGATTCAGCCGGTTATAAAAGTGATGATGCACATGACCGGACAGGACCAGTTCTATCTGGTATTCATCAATTAACCCAATCAGTCTGCTGCGGTCGGGTTCTGCGATATTGTCATAATGCTCTGCTTCAGTGGCTGCATGAATAAACAGCGGGTAGTGCAAAAAAATAAATATCCGGCTGTCTTTGTTCGCCTTTAGTGTTTCTTCAAGCCACGCCATTTGAGAATCCGCAAATTCATTTTTACAATTCAGCAGTGACGAATTTAGTATGACAAACAGAAAATTCTGCTTGTTAAATGAATAGTAGTCATGCCCAAAGTATTTATGATAGGAATCCAGCGCATTTCGATTTACCGCAGCAGCTGGCAGACCAGGCATTGGTTTGTCGCCTATGTCATGGTTACCGGGTACAAAGTAAAGTTCCGGTTGCAGCGGATCAAATATTTCAAGTGCAGTTTCGCAGGCACTGTCGTAGGCTGGCATGCCAGGTAACGGATGTACCATGTCACCAAGGTGAACATTAAACAGAGTTTGCTGTTCACCAAGCAACTTAGATGCATGCACAGCGCGTCCATTGGCAAGATCATTAACCGGAAACGGGGACGACTGATCACCTTCAGGTGCCCTGATATGGGTATCTGTAATTACCCCAAAGGATAACCGCAGCTTGCCCGAATAGCCGCGAGTATTGTCACTCATGTTCCACACTCATATTTCAGCGGCACCAGACACTCTGGAGGTTCGCAGCTGCTGCACCACAATATAGCAAACAGAGATAAAAGTGAGTCCCCAGAAAAACCAGCATATACCGCTGGATATAAATATCGAGTACTGACCTTTTGAAATAAGCAGAGATTGACGAAAGTTATCTTCCAGCAAGGGACCCAGTATAAAAGCGATCAGGAAAGGTGCCGCCGGAATACTGAGCCTTAGCATCACAAACCCGACACACCCCATTAAAAACATAATTCCAACATCAAAAATAGTATTGTTAACGGCATAGGCACCAAATACACACAGTACCAGCACAATGGGATAAAGCCGGTATCGCGGCACATCTGCAATTCTGCTTATTGCCTTGATTGACAGCTTTCCAACAACAAATAAATAGAAAGAGCTGAGCATGATTCCCATAAAGAGTGCATAGATAAGACTGAGGTTATCCTGAAACATTAACGGACCCGGGCGCAATCCATGAATCATAAATGCACCGAGAATTATCGCCGTAATAACATCACCGGGTATGCCGAGCGCTAGCAACGGAATCATTGTGGCACCGGCTACTCCGTTGTTACCGGATTCTGCAGCGGCAACACCTTCCGGTGTACCCTGTCCGAACTGCTCCGGATTTTTTGAGTTACGACGTGCTTCGCTGTATGACATAAAAGCCGCGGGCGCACCCCCGATACCCGGAATAGCACCCAGCACCACACCGATAAAACTGCCGCGAACTATAGTTTTCAGGCAATTCTTAAGATCTTTCATACTCGCACCCTTGCCTGCGAGCGGGCTCTTTACAGATTGGGTTTTTGCCACATCGGATACGAAGTAGTTAATTATCTCCGGCAGTGCGAACAAACCGATCAGTACCGGAATAAAGGTTAACCCGCTCATCAATTGAACGTTGCCGAAAACAAAACGTTGAGTGCCGTAGATGAGATCGAGTCCAACCGTTGCCAGCAACAGACCAAGACATGCTGCGCCGAATCCTTTCAACAGTTGCTGGCCGGATACACCTGCAATAATGGTCAGTGAAAATACAATCAGTGTGAACAGCTCCGGTGAACCGAAGCGCAATGCAAACCCTGCCAGCACACCGGCAAAGAGTATCAATGATACATTAGAAATAAGATCTGCAATGCATGACGAGTACAACGCTATATCCAGCGCCCGACGCGCCTCGCCTTTTTTTGCCAGCGGATAACCGTCCAGCACGGTACATGATGCTGCCGGCGTTCCCGGTGTGTTTATTAAAATTGCTGTTATTGATCCACCGTAAATTCCGCCTTTATATACTCCGAGCAATAACAAAATACCGGTGACCGGTTGCAGGGTAAAAGTAAACGGCAGCGTCAAAGCAACAGCCATTGGGGTGGTCATACCGGGAATGGCACCGACTACCGTGCCGACTACAACACCTGCAAAAAGTGCCAGTGCGTTTTCAACCGTGGCAAAGATCGAGAAAGCTACTGCAATGGTATCGAGCATTAATTAAGCTCCGACAAGCATCGGCTCAAGAATGCCGGCAGGGATGGGGATATTCGCAACTTTGGTAAAAAACCAGTAAACAGATATTGGAAGCAGCAAGGGAATAATCAACAGAGCTACAATGTTGCGATCACCCGCCAGTAACAACAGTACCAGCAGCACAATGGATGATGACAGAACAAACCCGAGCCACGGTAGCGTGATGTAGTAGAAAAAAAGAATAGCACTGAGCGCTAACAACATTTTCGGTTTAAGCTGAGTGCTGCTTTCTCCCTGCAAGGCGGAAATTTTTGTCGCGAGTAACCTCTTTACCAAAAGGACCAGGCCGAAAAGTAACAGGCAATAACACACAAGCCTCGGGTAATAGGAAGGGCTCAAAGCGACAAATTTAACCTTCTTGGGCTCCTGCACACCAAGCGGTATCGCCACAAAAAGTATCAGAAGAGAAATCGCGATAAAGCTGAGTGCTGCCAGCAATTCACGCTTTTCGGTGAGATTCATTATTTATATCCGTCATATGGTCGATTCGCGCACATCCGCTCGTTGACGGACATAGTTGAGTGTTGAATAATAAATTTACGAGGTCAAGAAATAGCAAATAAGCTGTTGTGACAGAACCTCTCCGTGCCGGCTACATCGGTCGACACAAACTACAGAGGAAAAACTATGAAACCGAGTAACTGGTTAGCGCTTGCCGCAAATGTGGCCGCAGGCGTGGCAGGCGTTCTTTTATCCACCGCAGTACTCTCTGCAGATTACCCGAGCAGACCCGTCACGCTGGTGATTCCCTACGGACCTGGTGGTGCTGCAGATCTTTCAGCAAGACTTATAGCCGGCAACGCACCGACGACTCTGGGTCAGTCTATTCTACCGGTAAACAAAGCAGGTGCTGCAGGAGTCACTGGTTCCAACTTTGTTATTAACGCCAAAAAAGACGGCTATACGATGTTGTCTGCCAGAGTAGGATCGCAAATGGGTGTTCCTGCGATGAACAAAACCATTCCCTATAAGTGGGATGATTTCACTATTATAGGAATGACAGAACTTAATCCTTTTATACTGACGGTAAATCCGGATTCGCCCTATAAAACGTTTGAAGATTTTGAAAAAGCCATTAAAGCCGGCACAGAGATGAGCTACTCATCTGCCGGTGTAGGTACTCTACTGCACATTGCTACTGCGGTAATGGCAGATGCAATGGATGCCAACCCGGATGCATTGACCCACGTACCATTTAAAGGCGGTGGTAAAGCCAGAACAGCAGTTGTTTCAGGCGCTGTCGATTTCTCCTGGGGCAATCTCTCGGCCTCCGCCGCGGCACTGGAAGCCGGTCAGTTACGTGCGCTTGCAGTAACTACCCCTGAGCGCTTTCCAACCATTCCGGATGTCCCGGCCGCTGCAGAAGTGGGATACCCGGATCTTGAAAAGATAATCGGCTGGAGTGCTATCTATGGCCCTCCGGATCTGCCCGATGACATCGTGGCCAAATGGTCTGAAACTCTGACCGCCCTTAACGACAACAAAGCCTGGTTAAAACTGACTACAGGGCTTGGCAACATTGTGCAGCTGATGGGTCCGGAAGAAACCAAAGAGTTTGTTGAAAGTCAGTACAATGTTTTCGATGCAGCAATAGAAAAACTTGGAATGAGAATAGAGTAGTCGCTTGCCGGAACATCCATAGCAATACCACTTAAACCGGCTGCCGACGCAGCCGGTTTTTTTATATATGTGCAGCCGGTTTTTCATTGTGCAGCTAATAATTTAAAGTAAAGAATAAAATGCAGCCAAATATACTATTCATTATGGCAGATCAGATGACTGCCAAAGCGCTGCCATTTTATGGCAACGATAAAGTCATAGCCCCCAATCTGCAAAAGCTGGCAGACACAGGCGTGGTGTTTGACAACTGCTACTGCAACCTGCCTATGTGCGGACCTTCCCGTGCATCGCTGCATACCGGAAAGCTGCCGTTTTCAATACAAATGTACGACAACGCCAGTGAGTTCCATGCAGACATACCTGCACTGCCTCACTATTTGAGAGACATAGGTTACCGAGCGGAACTTGCAGGAAAGATGCACTTCGTCGGGCCCGATCAATACCACGGTTACGAAAAAAGACACACCACAGAGATTTACCCGGCAAATTTCGCCTGGACAGTAGACTGGTCTAAAGGTCGTGAGTACCGACCGACTAATCTGACAATGGCACCGGTAATTGAATCCGGTACCTGCATACGCACGCTGCAAATGGACTATGACGACGAAGTAGAATACTACGGCACACAGGCCATTTATGACTTGGCCCGAAAAGCCGACCATACACCTTTTTTCCTGACTGTATCTTTTACCTCCCCGCACTCACCGTTTGTAATCAGCAACGAATACTGGGATTTATATAATCACAACGATATAGAATTACCCACGGTGCCAGAGATTCCACTCGACGAGAAAGATCATCTGAGTCGCAACCTGCACTATTGTCAGGCACGACACCTGTATACGGTAACCGATGAGCATCGCCGCAATGCGCGCCACGCCTACTATGGCATGATCTCCTACATCGATGACAAGGTAGGCTCCCTGATCAATGCGCTGGAACGCAGTGGGTTGCGTGAAGATACTCTGGTGGTCTTTACTTCCGATCACGGTGAGATGATGGGTGAGCGCGGCATGTGGTTCAAACAACATTTTTTTGAATGGGCTGCACACGTGCCGTTGATTATGTCCATGCCGTCTAATTACAAACCCTCACGTATCAGGGAAAATGTATCGCTTATCGACCTGATGCCAAGCTTTATGGATGTTGCAACGGATGGTAAGTTCGATGCCTGGATTGATCCTGTAGACGGGAATTCTCTGGTTAATGCCATGCGCGGTGATAGCAGCACACTCACTGATGTTGTGATTTCAGAGTTTGCAGCAGATGGCTCTACCGGCCCAAGCAGAATGGTCAAAAAGGGGCACTGGAAATATATGACTCTGGAGGGCGTAGATACCCTGCTCTATAACCTGGAAGAAGATCCCAATGAAGTTAACGACCTTTCCGGCAATAAGGATTGTACAGCCATAGAAACCGAGCTGAAAAATATTGCACTCAGTGAATGGGACCTGGAACACTGGCGCAGTACCATTGCGTTGAATCAAAAGCAGCGACTTAAAATACACAACGTCACCGATGGTGATCCCACTTACGTTGTAAAAATACGCGATGACGATGACAAGCGTTACATCAGAAATGCGGGTGCAGCGGACACAAAAGCCCGGGCGCGATTGCCTTTTGTTGAACCCGCGAAGCCGGATTGAATTGTCGTTACACACTAAAGTGATAATCCGGGCGTTCTACAAACACCACTCTAAACGCCGCAGATTGAATTCACCCGGTGCATAAACAAGTCTCTAAAAATTCCTCGCTGGTATCAGGCTTGCTGATACTGGGCCTGTGCGTCTTAATGACTGCACTGAGTCGCGGAGCCGGTGAAACCTTCAGCGTTTTTTTACTGCCGCTCAGCGATAACTTCAGCTGGGAACGCGCCTCTGTTGCATCCGTGTACTCGGTTTACATGGTTAGCATCGGCGTCGGGTCTTTACTTGCGGGAGTGACATTTGATCGATTCGGCGCGAGATTTAATTATTTGACCGGTAGTTTCATTCTGGCTGCAACTTATCTTACTGCGGGAACGCTCGATCAGCTGTGGCAATTTTATATGGTTATAGGTATCGGTGGCGGCATCGGTGCCTCCATGATCGGTCTGGTACCGACGCAAAGTCTTGTCTCCCGCTGGTATCACAAACGCTTATCAACTGCCCTTTCAGTTGGCTATGCCAGTCAGGGGCTCGGCACACTGACACTGGTGCCGCTGGTTCAGTGGTTTATTGAGCGATCAAACTGGCAACAGGCATACAGTTATCTTGGCTGGATCTTCGTTGCTGTTTTTCTACTGATGCTGGTACTGCCCTGGACGCACATTGAAGCTGGTGCAAAAGATAACCCGCGCAAAGTTCAGAATGGAAAATCGATAGGTGGACTGACACTGAAAGAAGCACTTGCTACACGTGCGTTCTGGGCGTTTTTTGGTATCTTTGCCGCGACCGCCATTGGTATTTTCGGTATCAGTCTGCAGTCTGTTGCTTATCTGATCGATCGCGGTTACAGCGAGCTGGAAGCGGCATTTGCGTTTGGCACCGTCGGCATGCTGAGCTTTGTCGGCATGGTTGTCACAGGCATCGCCGCCGAGTACTGGCCACGGCATCTGGTCGCAACAATCAGTTACACATTGAGTTTGTTCGGTATAGGTGCACTGGCGCTGATGCAGACAGGTATTAATCCGATCTTGTTAATGGTGTTTGTACTGGGGCTTGGGTTATCTTCCGGCGCGCGCGGACCAATTATCACTACTCTGATGGCAGAGTCATTTGCAGGGCGCGGTCTTGCGTCTATTTATGGTGCCGCCAATATTGGCCAGGGACTGGGCGCTGCACTTGGTGCGCTCGCTGGCGGCTTACTCTATGACTTTACCGGAAACTACAACGCCGGGTTCTTGTTCTGTGCGATATCGTTGCTGTTCGGCCTGGCTCTCTTTTGGGTGGTACCCGAAATACGCAATGCTGCAACATCAGCCTATGATAGTGCCAAACGCACTTAACCCCGGCACCAGTCAACAGGGTCCTTGTTAAGTCATACCCAGACTTATGTTGACCTGATAAATCAGATCGCCCACACTCGCGAGACATCAACCGGCTGAGGTCACAAGTGCTCTACGAATCCCCGCAAACTATGCCAGAGGCGGTAACGCTTCTGTCAAAATCCAAAGGCAGTGTCCACGTACTGGCAGGCGGTTCAGATCTGCTGGTACGTATGAAAGGAGGCTATATCGAGCCCGATGTGATCGTTGATATAAAACGCATCAAGTCGGTAAACGTAATCAAAAAAACACCCGATGGATTCCTGATCGGTGCTGCGGTTTCCTGTGCCACACTGGGTAAGCATGCCACCTTGTGTAAAACGTGGCCGGGTGTGGTTGAAGCTGCCAACCTGATCGGATCAGACCAAATACAGGGGCGCTGCACCATTGTTGGC
>CAYLZS010000339.1:0-4876 GCA_964388065.1 uncultured Granulosicoccaceae bacterium | reverse complement strand
GCGCGCAATCCGATCACATTGTCTGAGCTGCTGAGCTTGCCTTTGATAACACCAACAACACCAGTACGGCCAATGCCCTCTACTACTTCGTCGCAGCCAAATTGACGCAGTTTTTCGGCCACCACTCCGGCAGTGCGCTGTACGTCGAAAAGCAGTTCCGGGTGCTCGTGAAGGTCGCGACGCCAGGCGGTGATCTCGGGCAGCAGATCAGCAAATCGGTTCACTAGTGGCATAGGGATTACCTGCGCAATTGGATCTGTCTTTAGAATGCCTGCCAACCATGCAAATCGCAAGCACGGCGAGGGAGTTTGAAAGTACGGTAGTTGTCGATTTGTCAGCAGCGTAATATTTTGTCGCCTGAAGTTATTGACTCTGTTCGACTTAAGCGAACATAGCCGATAGCATGCAACGTCCCGGTGGAGAAAATCTATGGCGAAAATCGTAAAAGCAGAACTGCTGATGGTTGATCTGAAACCAAAGGTCAGGCGCACTGATGCGATACAGTCTTTCGACAGTCAGCAAACTCCAATTGTCCGATTGACAGATAGCGATGGCTTTACCGGCATCGGATACAGCTACACCATTGGTCAGGGCGGGCAGGCCATTATGTCTTTGCTCAGGGAAACTCTCGTGCCGAATCTTATCGGCGCTGACGCTAACACAATTGAAAAGCTGTGGCGTGATCTTTTATTTTCAACACATGCAACCAGTGTGGGTGCAATTACCTCGCTATCGCTTGCAGCAATCGATACCGCATTGTGGGATTTAAAATGTCGTCGTGCAGAATTGCCCTTGTACAAAATGCTTGGTGGTGCGAAAGACAGTGTGCCTTTGTATACCACTGAAGGCGGCTGGCTGCATCTGTCTGTCGATGATCTGGTGACCGATGCAGTGCATGCTAAGTCTCAAGGCTTTGCAGGTTCAAAGGTCAAGATTGGTAAAAGGCATCTGTCGGAAGACAAAGCACGCCTGATGGCAGTACGCGAAGCGGTTGGTGATAATTATGAAATTATGGTTGATGCCAATCAGGGTTTTAGTTTATCTGAGGCAATCAGACGCGCCAAAATGCTGGAGGAGTTCAACATTGGCTGGTTTGAAGAACCCATGCCGGCAGACGATGTGGCGGCTCATGCGCAGCTTGCAGCACATAGTCATGTACCGATTGCTGTGGGTGAGAGTTTGTATTCTATCTCGCAGTTTAAAGATTACCTGCAATCATGTGCTGCATCGATTGTGCAGGTTGATGTAGCGCGGATTGGTGGCATTACGCCGTGGATAAAAGTAGCCCATATGGCTGAAGCGCACAATGTATCTGTGTGCCCGCACTTTTTGATGGAGTTACATGTGAGTCTGGTGTGTGCTGTTAACAATACCCCGTGGCTTGAGTATATTCCACAGCTTGATGATCTCACCGTATCGGGTATGACTGTAAAAAATGGATATGCCGAACCGTCCGGCAAACCCGGGCTTGGTATTGACTGGGACTGGGATAAAATCGAGCAATGCTGCCAGCCGCAACATTCGGAAGAATTTCTGGTTTAGAAATTTATGCAGAAAACATAGTGAACGAGAGACTAATTAGTGCCCATCCAGAAACAGCGCTACTGCGGTCGGCTCACGCGACGCGAACTTTCTCCGACTACATGTAGTTACTTATGAATAACTAAGCGCCCACATGGAGTAGAAGAAATTTCACGCACGTGAGTCAACCTCGCTACGCCCTGTTTCTGGATGGGCACTAACTACGCGAGCTCCACTTCTTCAGTGTCAGTCTTAAATGTTGCCTTGCTGGCTATTTCCTTGAAAGACTTTGGTCGTCCGAGATAATAACCCTGTAAGACATCGCAGCCTATTTCACTGAGAAACAATGCCTGCTTGTGTGTTTCCACGCCTTCTGCAACTACTTCAATGCCCAGTTCATGAGCAACTGAGATTATCGCATGCGTAATTGAGCAACTGTTTTGATTGGCAGGTATATCTTGTACAAAAGAGCGATCAATTTTTACCCGTGAGACAGGTAAACTCTGGAGTCGACTGAACGATGAATAACCAGTACCGAAATCGTCAATTGCCAGTGCCACACCGGCATCTCTCAGGTCTTCAAGCATTTTAAGGCTAAGGTCATCATTTTCAAGTAATGCAGATTCCGTTAGCTCGAGTTCCAGCGCGTTTGCAGGTAAACCGGTGCTGGAAAGAATGTTAGTAATCTTTTTTCGCAAGTCGCCACTGGCAAATTGCTTAGCAGATACGTTGACACTGAGTATCAGGTTTTTGTTATGAACTCTGAGTTCCACCAGTCTTTGGCAGGCCTCTGTTAGTATCCATTCACCCAATGGTTCTATAAGCCCGGTAGATTCCGCGATTTCGATAAAATCTGCCGGACTGATTATGCCGTGAACGGGATGATTCCAGCGCAACAAAGCTTCGTACCCGGATACAGCGCTTGTTTTTAGATCATATTGTGGCTGATAGTATAATTCGAACTGTGAAGCGTATAGTGCGTAACGCAAATCGCGTTCGAGTTTAAAGCGCTTTGTCAGCATGGTGTTCAGTGCTTCAGTATAAAACTGTATCCGATTGCGGCCTCTGGATTTGGCTTGATTCATCGCGGCATCTGCGTAGCAAATCAGTTCTCTCGCGTTGTCAGTGTGGTCCGGGAATATGCCAACTCCGATGCTTGCTGCCAGATGGATATCTGTTGAAACAGATTTGTAGGGCAGTGCCAGTTGCTTACTAACTTTTTCTGCAATTTCTGAAACATCCGATACCGTTGAGATGTTTCTGACGATAATTGCAAACTCATCGCCACCAAGGCGGCCAACAATATCCTCTCTTTTAACTGTAGATTGCAATCGGCCTGCGACTGCCTTTAAAAGTTCATCACCTGTCTGATGGCCTAGTGGATCGTTGACTTGTTTGAAGTGATCGAGATCGAGCAGAAGCAGGGCAACTTTTTTTTGTCCTGCTGAGTTAAGCGTATCTTCAAGCTGGAGTTTAATGCCACAACGGTTCGGTAATCGCGTCAGTGGATCGTGATTGGCCACATGGTGCAATCCGTCACGTGCAATGCGCAGGTTATGCTGTGTGGCTTTTTGTTCACTTAAATCAACTACTGCTACATGGCAATGCATGTCATTGTCGACTGAAGATTCCACTGCGGAAACATGCAGTGTCACCGGGCGTGATTTGTTTTTGATTTTTAGATTGGTGGAAATTCTGCAATCCTCACCCTGTAGTGCCTGGGAGAATTTCTCTGAAATATCTGTGTGATTATCCGTGTCGATATATTTCAGGAATGGTTGGAGGTGCAAATCTCTTTGTGACTGCTTAAAGAAATCAGCTCCGGCAGGATTGACCTCGATGATTTGCATTTTTGAATTAAATGTAAAATGCCCAATCGGTGCTGCGCTCACAATTGCCTTGTATCTGGCATTATCTGCGCGCAATCGCCTCAATTCTGCGAATGTATTTAGCGCAAATAGAGATCCCGGAACCCGCCTTTTTTTCAGCGTGCTGGCAAGAGACTGGAGATTCATATCAGTCTCTGGAAAGTTCGGCGATGAATATGCCAGTTTTTGGAGTTGTAACAACCGCGAATGTAAAAGGTTTTATTATGCAGTTGCACAAAGACATATCGACACTATTTCCAGTTACAGCGGAGACAAACCTGGGAGGCAATGTTACTTCTGGATCGCTTCCGCAATAAGTTTATTTATAGTTCATTGGATCAGGAATGTGAGAAAAATATTACGTTTACTTTTGTGTTTTTGTACTGAGCCAGAACGATTGCCGCAGATTCAAAAGGATACGGCGCATTTGTGAAAATGTTTTGTTCAACTATAAACAAACTGTAAAAATTATGAGTAGTAGCAGCGGTCGTTTGATTGACGGATGTTGTTAATAGATGACGATTATTTGTCGCAGCGAATCGTGATTCCCGGGTAAGTAAATCGCCGAATCTATCTACAAGTGTGTGCGTCCATCGACGATCGAACCGGGTAATTAATTATTGCTTATTTCCGGTAGTGCTGTTGCCCAATTGCTCTGCTGCCAGTTGAATCACCGTCTCAAATGAGTTGTCTGCCAACCACCGAAAAACCCCCACAGTTTGGTTAACCGGGTCGTGCCAGATGAGTTGTCCGCCGATGCCCATGGCAAAAAAGCTTTCAGCTGATGCCGCTTTGCTGATGCAGTTGCCGGTATTCAGCCAGGTGAAGAAGCCATAGAACGGTGCAATCGGGCAGGGTGTTAGCATTGCACGTATCCAGTCAGCTGAAATCACTTGCCTGCCTTGCCATAGCCCGTGCTGAAGTATCAGCTGGCCGACCAACGCCTGATCAGCTGGCGCTATCACAAGTCCACCACCCCAGTGCCCGCCACCTGGAACGCTCTGTAGCTGTTTGCCGTTGATCTCGACAAAACTGTTTTTATAACCATGCCAGGACCAGTTGTTACTGACTCCGATTGGCTCTGCGATAGTTTCTTTAAATACCTCAGGCAGTGGCTGCTGGAAAATATGCATCAGGGCCAGTGAGAATTGGTTGATTCTGATGTCGTTGTATTCCCAGTGTGTGCCAGGTTTGCACAATGTTCTCTTATTGCCCTTTGCATTTTCTTTAGTGCCTGCAGGTGAAGCCTGCATAGCGACGGTGCGATAGTGATCTACCTGATCGGGGATACCAAAACAAACGCCGCTCCATTCACTGGTAAATTGCAGCATGTGTCGGAAGGTTATTTGCCGATTATGGCTATCTGTAAAACCCGCAAGATCGGTGTACTGATAAACCGGGTCGTCAATGTTCGGGATTAACCCACGATCAACAGCGACACCTGTCAACAGTGCGAGACAGGTTTTTGTAACGCTGAACGTCATATC
>CAYLZS010000338.1:0-3244 GCA_964388065.1 uncultured Granulosicoccaceae bacterium | reverse complement strand
CATCTAGTAATGGCTACGGTAAACGGGCACTCTCCGTCTGGGAAGCTTGTTGATATTTCTCAATTGTTTAACATTGATCGGCGTCAAAAAACCATGCTAACAGAGTATGCGGAATATTGTGAATGAGAAATTTCATAGCTTACACATGGCATATCTGCCTGCGCTTAAAAAGCGCCAACCAAGCTTAATCACAAACCTTTCCTTTAAATCCTGCGATCAATCCCTTCGATATCCTGCAGGGTTCTGCCAAAAACTGACCAGAACGCCCGACGGTACAAAACAAAACTCACCCAGATCGTTGCCACTATAAAAAGCCTGGGACTGATAAACCAGGCACACGCCGCCAGTGCAAAAAAATACGCGTTGAGACCGGTAGTAAAATGTCGTGCGCCCACAGCATGCAGTTTTCCAACCATAATGGCGTAATTCTCCGCATCAATTGTGTCTGTATAACCCGCCTTTACCGGCACTGACTTGTCAGGGGCCGCGCCGATCAGAATCAGTACATAGTTAAACAGACGATGACTCCAGGCAAATTTAAAAAAAGCAAACGTAAAGATAAATGTGATCAGTAGTATTTTTACCTCCCACACACTTTTTGTGGTGCCAACGGTAAACGGCAGGTCACCCAGAACTTCCACTGCCTGGTCGGATACCCGCAAACCTGCTATTAGCGCGCCAATCAGGAGTATGGCTGTTGAAGCAAAAAACAATACTCCGTACTGCAGCGTGTTTTGAATTAATGTGTCTGGCATCTTTGCATCGCGAAGTACCATGTTGTACATCCATCGCTGCCTGACTATACTCATACGTGCAGAGATGGTTTTGCTGTGCCACGGGGAGTAGTTCACCATCCAGTAGTGCAGGCACCAGGCGAATAGAAAAATTGCCAGTGCAATTCCATCCAGCCACGAGAAACCAATACCCTGCATGGTGTCAACCACCGGGTTATTCAAAGGATGCAGCCATTCTGGTATTCACACGCTTCACTGATTACATTCATTAGAACGGTGCGCTTTTCGGTGCGCGCGGAAAAGGAATAGCATCACGAATATTTTCCATGCCAGTGATGTAGTTGATCAATCGCTCAAAGCCGAGCCCGAAACCCGCATGGGGCACAGTGCCGTATCGACGCAGATCACGGTACCACCACAATTCTTCAGAGATACCCTGTGCTTCGAGCTTTGCGTCCAGTACATCAAGCCGCTCTTCACGCTGGCTGCCACCAATAATTTCGCCAATACCAGGGGCCAGTACATCCATAGCGGCAACCGTTTTACCGTCTTCGTTTTCCCGCATATAAAAAGCTTTAATCTCTTTTGGGTAGTTGCGAAGCACGATTGGCTTGCCGACATGTTCTTCCGTTAGAAAGCGTTCGTGCTCCGATTGCAGATCGTGACCCCACTCAACCGGGAATTCGAATTTTTTCGTACAGCCTTTTAGTATCTCGACAGCATCGGTATATTCCATTTGCTCGAATTCAGTGGTAACCATTTTTTCAAGTCGTTCAATACAACCTTTATCGACCCGCTGATTGAAAAACGCCATATCATCTTCGCGGTCGTTAAGTACCGTCTTGAAAAGGTATTTTAAAAAGTCTTCAGCGAGCTCGGCATTTTCATCCAGACCGGCAAATGCAATTTCGGGTTCGATCATCCAAAACTCTGCAAGGTGTCGGCTGGTGTTGGAATTCTCCGCGCGGAATGTCGGGCCAAAGGTGTACACCTTCGACAGTGCCATCGCAAAACACTCTACATTTAACTGACCGGAGACTGTTAGAAACGACTCACTGCCAAAAAAATCCTGTTCGAAATCAACCTTACCGTCTTTTCCGGTCGGCAGGTTCGCAAGATCAAGCGTGCTGACACGAAACAGCTCACCCGCCCCTTCACAATCACTGGCAGTCACAATCGGGGTGTTGATCCACTGAAACCCACGCTCGTAGTAATAGTTGTGTACCGCATTGGCAAGCGTTGTTCTAACCCGGGTTATCGCGCCGAACGCGTTGGTTCGTGGTCTAAGGTGTGCCACCGTACGCAGGTGCTCAAACGTGTGGCGTTTCTTCGCAATCGGATAGGTCTCAGGGTCGTCAACCCAGCCATGCACAACCACCTCAGTAGCCTGAATTTCAAATTGCTGCCCGCCACCCTGCGACTCCGCAACCGTACCCGTTACTTCGACAGAACAACCCGATGTCAGCTTCAGGACTACTTCCTGATAATTTGCCAGACTTTCCGGTACAACCGCCTGAACCCCGTCAAACCCGCTGCCGTCATAAACATTTAAAAAAGAAATGCCGGCTTTGGAATCCCGCCTGGTACGCACCCAGCCCTGCACTGTGACTGTGTCGCCGGCGCTTGATTTACCACCAAGTAAGTGTTTCGTAGTTACAACGTCAGCCATTGTGGATTTGTCCTGCGTAGGGGCTTTTTCAGATGTCTACTTTACTATAGTCGCTAGTCGGGCCTGTTGTCTGGTTTCCGTATTGTATTGGGGTTTTAGTCGTCTCGCTGGCGGCAAATTTGAAGTGGCTGTATCCGTCAGGCACCGTTGCATTAACCTCGCAATGACACAGGCCAAAAATCGCCTGTCGTACACCACGCACACGTGTCTCCCAACCTTCGTTTTGCAACTCCGTTTGATTACTAAAATCGAGTAGATGCCCTGGCAAGGTCACTGGTTTTGCGACAATCTGACCAGCGCTTGTCATACTGCCTTAACGGCAACCAAACCGACGGTCACACTGATTTTCTGCATGGGGTTACTTTACGGGACTACTTTACATGACAGGTAAACGCTTATTTTTTGAGTCAATTTAGCGCTTTTTAGCAATACCACAGATGCACCGGATAATCAGACATTTATCACAGCAACTGTTAGAAAATCGTTAGGGAAACGCCTCGGGTCGAACCGAAAGATACATATACTTATTCCCAACTTAACTACTCTGTGAATCACGATTCGGAGATTATCAATGGACATTCTTAAAACAAAAACTGTCTTGGCCCTGGGTATTTCTGGAGCAATGTCGATCGGCACAGCAGCCGCCAGCGCCCCTGACAGCACTGCGTCCAAAACAGCAGAATCAAACTCAATTTTTGCTCTCAGCAGCCCTGATCTGAGAGTCACAGTCTACGACGGCATAGCGACGCTTGTTGGTACTGCCGCAACCTATGAAGAGGCTGAAGCAGCTGCACGTGAAATTCGCGAAGTAGCTGGCATTGATCACGTCATCAATATGATC
>CAYLZS010000337.1:0-6481 GCA_964388065.1 uncultured Granulosicoccaceae bacterium | reverse complement strand
AAGGGTGCGGTAAGAGCGCACCGCGCTGGTGGCAACATTCAGTGGCAAGGTAAACCCCACTCGGAGCAAGATCAAATAGGGAAGCAATGTCGTGGCCCGCGATGCTTCCGGGTAGATCGCTAGAGATACGTGGCGACGCGTATTCGAGATGAATGGCTGTCCATGACAGAACCCGGCTTATGGCTGACTCTCCACTTTACATAACCCGTCGCTACTCTAATTCCATTCGGCTATAGCGTCGTCTCAAAACTATCCTCAGATCGATAGGCATTTCCTGCTTCGCGGCCAAATTTGTTCGCGAAATTTGTCGGGCGTTTTGACACAACACTGACGTTCGAATCAGCAGCAATCCACGCCATTATTCAAGTGATTTCTCTAACTGTTCAGTAAGCTTTTGATTTAAAAGTATTTTGCTGAACAGTTGTCATATAAATGGAGAAGTCGTGCTAACTCATTGTCTTGTCAGTAAATTTCGTTGGATTAAATGGCCTTTGTAACTTGAAAACCACAGAGCGTGAGGATACAGTGGCGTTACTGGGCGGTCATGTGGGGCGTTGTGGGCCGAAGTGGTGTGAAATCCAAGCGAATTACGTTAGTCATCTGAATGTTTCTAGGTACAACCACATTGACACTGGACGCCAAGGGCCGGATCGCAATCCCTGCGCGTTACCGTGAGAAGCTCAATGAGATGTGCGGCGGCAAGTTGGTTATTTCATACAATCCCCTCGACAAATGTTTACCCGTTTATCCGTATGACGAGTGGTTGGATTGCATGCAGAAGATGGAGGCCGTTCAGGATCGGTCTGATCAGTTTCGCGAGTATCAGAGAATGCTTTATTCATATACCACCGAAGTGGATATGGACGGCAGTGGTCGGATTCTCATTCCACAATCCTCCAGAGATGAAGTTGGGTTAAAAAAAAGTGCAGTATTAATCGGTCACGGTAAAAAGTTTGAGCTTTGGAGCGAAGAGAATTGGTTACGAACTCGTGAGGAAGGAGATAAGAAGCTCGTAGAAAGTCTTAAGTCCCGTACTGAACGTATGCATATAGGGTTCAGTCTCTGATGTCATCTGTACCGGAACACATTTCAGTCTTACCAGTAGAAGCGGTAGAAGCACTTAACATAATGCACAACGGTTTTTACATTGATGCGACTTTTGGTCGTGGCGGGCACTCTGGTCAGATACTGGAGCGCCTCGGAGAAGAAGGTCGCTTACTGGCGTTTGATTGTGATGATCAGGCCATAGCGCACGCTGAAGATCTGTTTGGTAATGATTCCAGATTCACTATCGTTAAAAGTAATTACAGCGAAATGTCATCGGTCGTTACTGAGCGTCGGCTTGAAGGTGCTGTTGATGGCGTTTTGTTCGATCTGGGTGTGTCCTCACCACAGTTGAATCAGGCAGAGCGTGGTTTTAGTTTTGATAAGCCGGGTCCTCTGGATATGCGTATGGATCAGAGTTCCGGTCAGCCGGTATCCGAGTGGCTGCCAACTGTAACTGTTGAGGAGCTTGCAGAAATCTTTCGCGATTATGGCGATGAGCGGTACGCCAAACGTATTGCTCGGCAGGTAGTTGAAGCGCTGCAAACGAGGCCAATCACTGACACGGTTGAGCTTGCGGAAATTATTAAAGCAGCGCACCCGCGCTGGGAAAAACACAAGCATCCGGCAACACGCTGTTTTCAGGCGTTACGCATATTTATAAATAAAGAGCTGGATCATTTGAAACTGGCGCTTGAAAACTGCATCGATTTGATTCGCCCCGGTGGTCGGATAGTTGTAATCAGTTTCCATTCTCTTGAAGACCGCATAGTAAAGCGTTTCTTTCGCGGGCCTGATAAAAATGCCGGATTGCCGCGGGGTCTGCCTGTGGCAAACGACGATACACCCTGGGTGTTAAAAAGAATTGGTGGTTCAGTGAAACCGTCTAAAGATGAGGTGGCGAGCAATCCCCGGTCGCGTTCGTCGATTATGCGCGTTGCGGAGAAAATAGCATGAGTAACCTCCGTGCCATTGTTGCCTGCTTACTGGTGATGAACATTGTCACAGCACTTGGTGTGGTTTACAGCAAACACAGTAGCCGCATGCTGTTTAAAAAAACTCGTGTGCTTAATGACGCTATCGACCGTGCCAATGTAGATTGGGGGCGGTTGCAGATTGAAGAGAGCACACTGGCGAGATACGGCCGTATTGAGGAGTTCGCCACCAAAGACCTGGGTATGCGTTTACCTGATCATGCTGAAATCGAGACAGTGTTGAAATGAGTCTGAAAAACCCATCTGCAGACATTAAACAAGATGCTTCAATAGACAGTGCATCTGCCCACCTTGTCGATAGTGGCCTGGGTGGCAGACGGGCGTTTGTGCTTGGCGTGTTTTTGTTGTTGGCGCTGGCTTTAGTCGGGCGTGCTTTTCAATTGCAGGTGCTGGACAGAAGTTTTTATCAAAAGCAGGGTGATGTCAGACAAATCAGAACACTCCCGCTGGCAGCTCACAGAGGTATGATGCTTGATCGCAATGGTGAACCACTGGCTGTCAGTTCACCAATTGATTCTATTTGGGCAGACCCGCGTGAGCTTTCAAAACACGAAGATAAGATTGATTTATTGAGCTACGCAATAGAGATGGATCCTGGTCGTTTGCGCGATATGGTTGCCAAAGGGCTTGAAAATAAACGCGAGTTTATCTATCTGCGCAGACATGTACATCCGCGCACAGCTAAAGCACTACAGGCTTTGAAAGATCGTGGTCAGATAAAAGGCGTCAACATACAGCGCGAGTATGGTCGTTACTATCCGAGTGGTGAGATTACCGCGCATGTCCTTGGCTTTAATAATATTGATGACCACGGGCAGGAAGGTCTGGAGATGGCCTTTGAGGATTGGCTAAAGGGCGAATCCGGTAAGCGACGAGTTGTGACTGATGTACTTGGTGATGCCATTGAAGATATTGAGCTGGTATCGGAAGCGAACCCTGGCCGTGATCTGGTATTAAGTATCGATAAAAGAATTCAGTATCTTGCCTATCGTGAATTAAAGCAGGCGGTACAGCGCAATGGCGCAAAGTCGGGTTCTGCTGTGGTGCTTGATGCTCGCACTGGTGAAGTACTGGCAATGGTCAACCAGCCATCCTATAACCCCAATCGGTTCTCTGAGCGTGTTGGCGGTACAAAAAGAAATCGAGCGGTAACTGATGTTCTGGAGCCTGGTTCAACCATCAAGCCATTTACAATAGCTGCAGCACTTGAAACGGGTGAGTTCGGTTTCAATGATGTCGTTGATACGGCCCCTGGTCGATTCAATGTCGGTAAGTATGTGGTGCGGGACTACAAGAACTACGGTGAGCTTTCTCTGACGGGTGTTCTTAAAAACTCCAGTAATATTGGCGCCAGTAAAATATCCCTGCAACTTGATAAAGCGACACTTTGGAATACGTTTGATCGTCTGGGTTTTGGTCGACCACCGTTAATTGAATTTCCAGGTGCCGTATCAGGTAAATTGCCGCACTATTCAAAATGGTCTGTGGTGCGACAGGCAACCGTGGCTTATGGCTATGGTGTAAGTACTACGGTTTTGCAACTGGCACGTGCTTACGCGGCGCTGGCGTCAGATGGGCTTATGCCGGAGGTCACCTTTCAAAAGTTGGTGGGTGAGCCACGGACAGAACGTGTGTTCAGTGCAGATGTAGCACGTGATGTGCGTTCAATGCTGCAGGCAGTGGTACAGGCGGGTACTGGTAAAGCTGCAGGTATTCCGGGCTACACAGTTGCCGGAAAAACCGGTACTACACATATTTCCGAGAACGGTAGCTATGCAGATGATCGCTACATCTCGCAGTTTGCCGGAATGGTGCCCGCTGGTAATCCGGCTCTGGTAGCGGTGATATCGATCATTGAACCAAAGGGTCGCTACTACGGTGGTGAAGTCGCGGCACCAGTATTCTCCAATATTATGGCTGGTGCACTACGTTTGCGGAACGTAAATCCTGATGGTCGTCAGGTCTACGGTACTCAGGCTGTGGGTGCTCAGGTTGAGCGCGGTGCAAATGACCAGTAAGCCCACCAGTCGCAATGCAGCATCTGGTGAGCACCTGATGCTTTCTGTCTTGCTTGATGGCATGGCAGATATTGCACCGGTGCATGATCGAAGGGTAAGTGGAGTCCATCTTGATAGCCGGCAGGTAGTTGCCGGCGACCTCTTCATTGCACTGCAGGGTGATACGGTCCATGGTTTGGATTTTTTGCAAGCCGTCATTGGTAACAAAGCATCTGCAGTGTTAGTCAGTAGCGGTGATCCTCGCTGTGGTGACGGTGAACGCAGTGCGTTGCTTAGCGCATCAATTTCGTTGATAGAAATAGATAATCTGGCGTCACTGACCGGTGAGATTGCCAGTCGCTTTTTTGGTAACCCGTCTTCTGCAATGAGTATGGTGGGTGTGACCGGCACTGATGGAAAAACTTCTGTTTGTCATTTGTTAGGTCAGGCACTTAATGCCAACAACAATGTTTGCGGTGTGTTGGGTACTCTGGGTTGGGGGTTTGGTGACAAATTACAATCCACCGGTCTCACAACGCCGGATGCTGTTGTGTTGCAGTCGGCACTTGCTGAAATTTTTAATGCGGGCGCTAAAACTGTAGCAATGGAGGTCTCTTCCCATGCGTTATCACAGCAACGGGTAAACGGAATTGCATTTGATATCGCTGTGCTGACCAATATTGGTCGCGATCATCTTGACTATCACGGTGATATGCAAAGTTATCGTGATGCCAAGAAAACTCTTTTTTATAAACCCCAGCTGCGATCTGCAGTTATCAACGCCGATGATCAATTCGGTGAGCAGCTGCTCGATCAGCTTCCAGAGCTTGATTTGTATAGCTATGGTGCTGCTGTTCGTAAAGGCAACCATATCCAATACCTGAATGTTAAGCATCTGACCTCTGGATTGAGCTTTGATCTTGAGTTTGATGGTAAAAGCTACCCGGTGGTCAGTGGTCTTATTGGTGGCTTTAATGTGCAGAACTTAGTCGCCACCTTTGCTGTGCTGGTAGCGCTCGGTGTATCTCCTGAGCTTGCTGTTGCTTCACTGTCCGAATTAAAACCGGTGCCCGGTCGTATGGAGGCCACGCTGCTTGATAACGGAGCAGTGGTAATTGTGGATTACGCGCACAACCCACATGCGCTGGAATCAGTACTTCACACCGTATCAACTCATTGTGATGGCAAGTTGCTTGTTGTATTTGGCTGTGGTGGTGATCGAGATCAGGGCAAACGACCAATGATGGCGTCTGTTGCTGAAGAGTTCTCGGATGTTTGCATAGTTACTGACGATAACCCGCGCAGCGAATCAGGTGATGCAATAGTTGAGCAGATTGTGGCGGGTTTTAAGTCGAGACAAAACATAACCATTGAACGTGACCGTAAATCTGCCATTGAATTTGCTATGAGTCAGGCTGCCAGTGGTGACTTTGTTGTAGTGGCTGGTAAGGGTCATGAAGATTATCAATTGATTGGTGATAAAAGATTGCCGTTCAGTGACAGTGCTGTTGTTGCCAGTTATGCGGAGACAATGGCATGAGCCATGTGACTCTGTCTCAAATTGCAACGGCTGCAAATGGCAAACTGACTGGTGCAGATTGCCCGGTGACGGGCTATAGCACCGATACTCGTACTGTAGCAGCCGGTGATGTCTACTTCTGTTTGCGAGGCGATAATTTTGACGGCCACAACTTTGCGCAGGATGCGATAGACAAAGGTGCTTTGGCAGTTGTCTGTGAAAAAGACCTGCAGTTAGATGTTGTGCAATTGATTGTTGCGGACACCAGGCAGGCATTTGGTAAATTTGCAATGTTGTGGCGTGAGCAGTTTACCAATCCTGTTATCGGTGTGACCGGAAGTAATGGTAAAACAACAGTTAAGCAGTTACTTGGCAGTATATTCAACTGTGCTGGCAGCGTTCACTACACCCGCGCTAATGATAACAACGAGATTGGTGTTCCGCAGACACTGCTTGGTCTAAGTGCTGAACAGGATTTTGCAGTTGTTGAAATGGGCGCCAGTAATAAAGGTGAAATTCAATGGCTGGGTGAGCTGGTAAAGCCAACGGTCTCTGTAATTACCAATGCGGGTGCTGCACACCTTGAGGGTTTTGGTGATGCCCGGTCGGTAGCTGAGGAAAAGGCCTGGATTTACAAAAGCCTGGCGGCGGGTGGTACAGCAGTTATAAATGCGGATGACAGTTTTTTTAGCTATTGGTCGGAAATTTGTGCAAATAAAAAAGTAATTACTTTTGGTGATGCTGGTGATGTCACGGCTTACCGTGAGAAGGATGGTTCGATATCTATCACCTACGGCAATGAAACAATCAATTGCGAGTATCGACTTGCGGGGCAGCACAATGTGCTTAACTCAGCGGCGGCTGCCGCGTGTGCTATTGCTGCAGGTGTATCTTTAGAGGTAATCGCAAAGGGGCTGGCAAATGCA
>CAYLZS010000336.1:0-3030 GCA_964388065.1 uncultured Granulosicoccaceae bacterium | reverse complement strand
GATAAAGAGAGCTCGCTAATAATCCGTAATGGCGAAGTTCTGGGAAGCGTCGAATACATACGTAGAACTATTATAGGGGAACTCGTCGACGAACTAGATTATCTGTATCATCTCTGGCTTTATAAGCAGGAGAAACACGGTTTGTAAATATACGACAGTACATTTTTCATACTTCATTCAAGGTTGTTCTAAGACCGGTATTGACCCTAAGGAGCCCTTCGCTCATGTTGTCTGATGGTCCGCTTCGAATACCCAGTCACTACATTTATTTAAGTGGCCACTGCCGATGAAAGCCACCATTTATCTGTCGCAAAACAACTAGTCTCGTCAGGCTCGCTGTTACGTCGCAACGACTTAACCTTTATAAGACTGCCGTTTACAAATGCCTCAGACAACCGAAAACCAATCTTTACATCTCGCAGTCCGATGCACGGGATAAACATTGCTCGCTGTATAAACTTAAACGTAAAGCAATCAGAACTTTTCTTCAATAAAAGTACCATCGCACCACTGTGATTGTCGGCAGTCAGAGGAAATATGATTCGCCCACCAAGGCTAAGTTTATCAAGCCAGCTATTCGCCGGGTGCGTCACACCTGCATTTACATATATAACATCCACTTCTGATAATTCTTCATCGACCCCTGACTCCGCCTTTACCTCTGTATTCGGGTACAAGGCTAGATTGTTTCTCGCTTTATCGGCAATTGCCTGATCTATTTCGTAGGCAATCACTTCGCCAGATGCACCAGCCATATGACCAAGAATCGCAGAGTAATATCCTGTACCAGCGCCGATATGGGCGACGTGTTCACCTTCCGAAATATCGAGTGCATCTATACATCTAGCATGGAGTGATGGTTGTCCATTGTTAATATTATTTTCAGGGTCGAGTGCAACCAATATGTCCTGGTAAAGAAGTTCAGGATGAGTGCTTGGGGTTTTTATGTAACCGTTCGCCGTAAAAATATGCCAGGGACCCGGGCCTAAAAATGATTCTCTGGGAATAGAAAAAAAACCATCAAGCAACCGCTGATTTTCAGTTGAAACATTTCCATTAGCTAGAACTAGATCCGCAAAGAATTTTCGAAATACTGTCAATTGTTCCATCGATAAATTATCCTGACTTCACTCTCATTATACTGCTTTCATAAAACAGAGCTGACGTTCAATAGAACATAGATACAGACCGGTTTTGGCCGACAGCTGCTGTTTTATTCATTCTCTGAATTAAGTTCAGAGACGTGCTGGCGCACCTTACGACCGTCAGGATATTCAGTGATGTAATACTTGCAGTCCAGATCATCATTTTCTTCATAGACAATCGGAACACCATCAGCGAAGTGAATCTTCTTGATCTCTTCAAAGTAACTCGGGTCTTCTAGTTCTTCATCAGTAAGCCCCAGAACAGTCACTACATTTCCTTCATCATCAAAATCATCATCGGAATTAAATGCTTTAATTTCTGGATCGTTCATCGTTTTCACACCAAACGCTATAAAAATAATCTGCAGTAATTATAAATTCGTCGCCTACTTCGACACCACAGGCAGGGTTCTTCATTAAGTCACCTTTCTTGTCGAACATCTTTCTAACAGCTACAGAGTAAAGACCTGGACACATTGATACTATTACTTGCACATCCACGCGGACACAGTTTGTGTCAAGGCCACGCATTTGTTTACGGTAAATAGATGCCCAGTCACCTTTTCTCAACTGCTGAATCTCTCGTTTAAACCCCTCTGGTTTAACGCCTCGATCAAGCCTGCCAAGCACAACGCAGTGCCCCTCATTAGTTGTAAAATCTTCTGCTGTAGTGCCTTCAACGTGACTCGGTTTATTTTTATATCGGTCGACTGTGCGTGCAATTTCTTCATCTGCATTCAGAGCACCAGACAAAATACCGCGCATGGTTATAATGCACTCCTCTGTAAGTTCTAAACCAGAGATACGGCATGAACCAATCACGCTTTGTAGCCTTTCTTCTCTTTCTTCATCTTCACTCGTCATAGATTCAAACCCTATTGTTTTTCTACTGACAAATCTTCCCCTTTGTAAAAATATTTGCTCGAACAAATTACTGACATGCTAAGTCTGAGATTGTCCGGTTCTGGCCGATTCTCCCCATACAAGCGACCGGGGAAATTGTGCCCAAACCGGCCAGTTAAAGATTTAGCTGATACTCCAGTGCTGTGACAAATGGTATGACGTTTGGATGCTCTTGAACCCATGATTCCCCTAGATATTCAGAAACAGTTCGTTCACCAAGAATCCCTCGGATCTTATCAATAGTTTGAGCCATAGCCAGACAATGCGCCGCGTTCATAACCTCTTCAGCAGTCTGTTCCGGGATTGGTTCACCTGCATACTGAATCCATTCTTTTTGTATAGCGGAAATTAACTTACCCACCGACTTTTGTAGTTCTGTCTTTTTCTTTGGCATGTCGAAGATCGATGAACTCCAATTTGATGTGTCTGCAATTGGCCGATTCTCACCATTGCCTGTAAAGATCGCCGGAGTGGCCTTTGCTTTCGTTCGTCAGCTTAATTACCCCATAAACTCAAACCGCAGTTTTGACAAGAATCTGCGCCAACACCTAGGACAATCCTCGATGACGTACCAAAAGGTTGAGCGCACTTCGGACAGGGGTGATGAGCTGCCCGTTTTAACCTTGAATAATAAACGTATAGAATTACAAAACATAATAAAACAGCAATCGGAGGAGCAAAAACAGCTGTCAATATCATAGGCCCTATAAGCACAAGCATTGGGCTGTCCAAACTATTTACCGTTCCTCGTTGCTGTCTAATCTCTTTAAGACCATTTTCATATTTTAAATCAGTCATGTGCTATTTCAATTAGGACCATCCAATCGCGGAACGCCCGGTCCCGGTGTTGACCGATTCTCCCCGTTATCCGCAAGGGTCGTTGGATTGCCGAGGCTGTGTGAAAAGTCCCGTAGCCAAATTTTTCTCGGATATTTCATGCACGAGAGTTCCCTAAACACCTAGTAGAACATAAGTTAAAACG
>CAYLZS010000335.1:0-30505 GCA_964388065.1 uncultured Granulosicoccaceae bacterium | reverse complement strand
AATCGGTGGACGGCAACACGGTCGCCTTCCATTTCCTGCCGTACGTCAATGGGTGTGAGCGCTTGTGACCACTTTTAACCGCGTCTGCCGTCCCCGTAAAACCAGCTTTGCCATGCTGCTCCGTGCAGTGCCGGGGTATTGCGGTTGGTGGTTTCCACGCCAACACCGGTAGGCAGACCGTCGGTAAAGAATTTTTCCGGAAGATGGCAGCTGGCACAGGAGAAATCATTGCCGGCACTCAGTTGTGTCTCGTGGAAAAGTTGTTCCCCGAACTGTTGCGCCTGCTCGTTGAATGCAACCCGGTTTGATTCCGCAGAAGCTGGTATCAGCTTTGACAGAGACAGAGATGCAAGAATATTTTTTTCCCGTTCAGTGAACTCATTGCGACCACACGCAGTTGCAAGGATGACTAAACAAAAAACTGCGATGTATTGCAGTGTATCTTTTGAACGGAGAGCTAACAGTTTGACTTACTCGGGCTGGTACGCATGCATCTGTGTGACGTATGTGCAGCGGTTTCGATGAGTGTAAAATATAACACGTGCATAACCGGGAGTGTATCAAGTGTCCGACAGTTGGCAACAGTCACTGGAAGAGGTCCGCGGTGTTAAAGTTCGCTCTAAACAGCCTCTGGGAGGTGGTGACTTTGCTGCATCCTTTATGGCTGAGTTATCTAATGGTGAACGGATATTTGTCAAAACACACGATAACCCGCCGGCCAATTTTTTCAGTACCGAAGCTATCGGGCTTCAATGGCTGCGGGATTCCGGAACGGTCAGCATTCCGGAGGTGCTGGCCTTTAGCGATGATCCGCCGTTTCTGGCGCTTGCGTGGATAGAGCCCGGACGTGGTCAAAGTCGTGGTCAATCTGGCCGGACTACCGATCAGAAGCTGGGTGCAGCATTGGCCGACCTGCATCGCCTTACCTTCAGTTCCTTTGGCCGACCGGACGGTCGTACAACGGGCAGTCTGGGTCTGCCGAATAATCCGAAGCCTGGCTGGGTGGAGTTTTATGCGAGCCAGCGGTTACAGCCGTTGGCTGTCATTGCCAGAGAACGTGGAGCACTGTCTGAAAATGATTGTAGTGCGCTCGAGAAAATCGCGGACAATCTTGATCGATCTGTGATTGCTAATGACAGCGCGAGTCTGCTACACGGAGATCTGTGGGCTGGTAACCGGCTCGTCGATAGTGATGGCCGAAGCTGGCTGATCGATCCTGCGGCTCACGGCGGCCATCGTGAATTTGATCTCGCTATGATGCAGCTGTTCGGCGGTTACTCAGCTGATTGCTTTGCCGCTTATCATGAAACTTATCCGCTGCAAGCCGGATTTGAAGAACGTGTGCCACTGCATCAGCTTGCACCACTGGTAGTACATGCGATCAAGTTTGGCAGCAGCTACAAGAGTGCTGTTCGACAGGCGCTCAGGCAAACAGCAACGCTGCTTGATATTTGATATTTGCGGTGCGGTTATTTGCGATTGGGAATTACAGCGTAGGTGAGGGTGCCATTGCAAATCGGGCGCGAATCATTAACTGCGGTCAGGGTGACATCGCCAAAGATCAGGGTACGGCCGCCTTTAACCAGTTTGCCAGTGGCAATGATATTCGAACCGATAGCAGGGCGCATAAAAGTGGTATGTTGACTGACTGTTGCGCAGTCGCTGTACTTACCCATGCCGAGGTAGCAGACGAACACCATACAGGTGTCAATGAGTGACATGAGTGCCTGGCCGCATATGATGCCGCCCGACCGACAGAGCTCATCGCTGTACGGCATAAGCAATGAGACTTCTCTATCGCCGATTGACGTTACTTGCATGTTGAGCTGTTGTATCCATGGTGCAAACACTTCTGTCAGTTTTTGGTTTGCGGTGTCTACGTTGATTATGTCTGTCACAGGGAGTCTCCACTACAACGGTTTATAACAGCGAATCACTTCTTCGTCGAACCCGCATTCTTTGTATAAGGCGCGTGCGCGTGCGTTGTTGCCAAAGACATGGAGGCTCATACACTCGGCACCTTTTTTCCTGCTCTCTGTTGCACATACTTCAATCAACTTTTTTGCCAGCCCTTGCCGCAGATGCTCCGGGTGCACGGCGAGTGCTTCAAGGTGAGCGCTGGTAGCGGAGCTGAGTAGCTCGGGTTTGATGGTATACATCGCTATTGCAATGGCCTTGTTTTCTGCGTCTGTGGCTACCAGTACATGGCTGTTGTCGACTTCGCCTGCCAGCACCTTTTGCATCAGTTTGGCGTCACCGAACCAGAGATCTTTTGGATTCCTGACTGCAGGTACGTCAAAGTCTGCGAGCCTTGGCATTAAGTTCAGTAGTGCTGTTTCATCTTCGGGTACTGCGGATCTTATGGTATTTGGCATTAACTTTCCGGTTGAATCAGGTGCTTCTTCAGTAACTCAGTCAGGCGTTGATTGGCAAATAGATTTCCGTGACGAGATCTTTTGCTGCAACGTTTTTGGGGTCGTTCATATAAAATTCAAATGGTGCGATTCGCTTGTTCAATTTCATTTTTCTGTGCCTCTGGTAGCTGTTGATTGTGCTCCATGCGTTACCTAAGTGGTGATAGCTGCCAGTATGAATCACTTTCAGCGCGCTGCAGTCTGGTATTGAGCCGGTTGCATCTGTCTGGTTAACCGCAGCAAACGCGGTGTATTCACAGTGCTGTGATTTTATATCCATCTTGTGGTAGATCGCACCGCACAGATCTTGAGGTTTTGTATCGGCAGATGGTGCTGTCTTACCTTCTGCCTGCGCCATCACTTTCGGAAATAACTCCTGCATTGATTGTGACAATGATTGCAGCTGGGTTGAACCGGACATCCCGGTGTAGTGAGTGGCCGGAACACTGACCACACCGACGATTTCAGTGTGTGATGTAACAGTACCGGTTTCAATGTACTCCTTTAAAAGTTTTAAGCCACGCTCGTAGTCCATGCCGATCATCGCTTTCATTGTGCCAACCATAAAAAACAAAAATATCGGTAGTCCGCTATCCATATGCCATGTGACGCGGGTGTTATTTGCATCTATTGCCGTTGTTACGAATTTTACTTTCGCAGTCGACTTGAATGGCTTTATAAAAGTCAGATCCATCAGATCTGCCTCCCCTTCAACAGATGAGAGCTCCATTCGCCCGGCACCGACCATATCACCCGTCCATGAGTAGGCATGGCCCGGAGTGGCTGCGGTACCTGCAATTTCGAGGCTGGCGGACGGTTCCATGCACAGCCACGGTGACCAGACTTCCCACTGCTGGTAGTCCTGGATAACCGCACGAGCTTTTTGCGCTGGGGCGTTGATATCAATCGAGCGTTCGATATGAAATTTTGGCACGCATTTGTCCTCTGTATGGCTGGGTGCTGCGCTGAGTCTGCGACAATTTGGTGTTTTTGACAAACACTGGAATACGCTGTGGTTTTTCTCCTCATTCTTCAATAACATGGTCATGGACGCCACAAATTTACGCAGCGGAGCCAGACTCGCTATTGCCTGTTCAGAAACAGGTGCCGGCAATGGTCGGTGAACCCGCACCAGGAGAACTAAAATAATGAAATCGATCCGCTCGATCTCGCGCCGACTGCTGACCTCAACAGCCGTGTCACTTGCGCTTGTAACCAGTCAGGCATCATTCGCATCGAATGAACAGCTGGAATTTGTACCCGACGACACACTCTTCTATTTCGGCACTGGTAAACCGGTTCCGGTAGAGGATTTTTTTGCGATGATGCCGAGCATTTTTAACGCTGAAGTACTGGAAGAGTTGGTTCCCGGGATGGATGGACTGGAAGGTCGAGAGCAGGTATTCGAACAAATCATAGAGTTTGTAGAAGATCCGGCAAAATTTACCACCGAGTGGGGTTTTGGTGATGAGTTGCAGTTTAGTGCTTTTACAGTTGGTTTGATGCCGGTATTTCGTATAGCCGGAGATGTGGAGCAATTTGAATCGGTGCTTGAAAAGATCGATGCTGAAAAAGAAAGGAAATTTGAAAAACTGACCCACAAAGGCGTTCAGGTAAGAATATCCCCGTTTGACAGCGATGAGGAAAAACCACCTGAGATGGTCGCTCCAACAGTTGCTGAAATTCAAAGTGCCGAGTCGGAGCTTGCATCTGTTACAGAAGAAAACGAAATGGCGTCAAAAGCTTTTCAGGAAGCCTCTGATCTTTTGGATTCTGCAAAAGCAGAAAACGATGCCAGTGGTATAGCTGAGGCTGCAAACCAGATTGCCACGGTGGCGAGCGAGTTATCAGAGATCACGAAAAAGCAGGTGGAAGCCGAGAAAGCGCTGGCAATGCTAAAACAGAAAACCACTGACGCTGAAAAGCTGAATCTGGCAGACGGCAAATCAGGTCCCGGTATGATTATCGCCACTGATGAAAACGATTTGATATTTTCTTTCGGTACCAACGCCTACGATCCGGACATACTCGATCAGTTGCTGGGTCTTGAAAAACCTGATGCGTCACTGGAAGCATCCGGAAAACTCAAAAGCATCCGCAAAGAGTGGGGCTACGGTGAGGAAATGGCGATGTTCATTGATTTTAAACTGATTGCCGATGCTGTAACCGGTGGTGATAGTCGAGCCGCACAACAACTGCAGGCTCTGGCTGCGACAGACAAGAGTATCGAGAACGATCTACTGCCTTTCTCAAGCGAACCATGCAAGGGTGAAGTTCGGCAGATGGCTGCGAACTGGCCTATGATGGTTAGCGGAAACAGACGCTTTGATGTTAGTGATGAAGTTATAAACATTGATAGTCACTTTGCAATGCTGATGGAAAATGAATCTCTCAAAAACACCCTGAAGCTATTGCGCGGTGTGGTGCCGGTATCCCAATCTAACAGCGATCCAATGATCTCCTTTGGTCTTGGTCTTGATGTTGACTCAGCACCACAGCTCGCCGCTCAGCTAACTGAGTTCATTAGCAGCGTTAGCTATGACTGCGAATCGTTGCAGGCACTGAATCAAATTGGTGAAACTGACATCAGCAGCGCGTCACTGGGTGCTACGATGGCAAGTGGCATGGCGCGTGGTGTCAAAGGGTTCAGTGTTAATGTTTACGACACCGACGTCAATTTGGAAGGCGGGATGCCTGTAGAAAATATTGATGCTGCAATAGCGGTGGCTGCCGAAGATCCGACAGCGCTAATACAAACGCTGCAATTTTTACCTCAAATGAATATTCTTTCAGAGCTGCCGCTCGATGGCACAGCGGTATCACTCAATGACCTGTTACCGATTCCAACGCCTCCGGGTGTTGAAATATTTGCTGCGGTGAAAGATAAGAGTATTGTTTTTTTTAGTGGTGACCAGGCGAAAGATTTTGCCGGCCGTTTGGGAGGCAATGGTGAAGAAGGGTTTATCATTTCTTCCCTGAATACTGAAATGATTCTTAAAAAAATTAATAGTGTCACCGACGAATTACCTGAAGCTATGCGAGAGGAAGAAAATCTCGACCAGGTGCTGGGGTATCTGAAGACCTATCCGCTCGGGAATCTGTCCTACAAGATCGATATCACCGACAAAGGCATAGAGTTTGACAGTGTTTATGACATAGTGCGTCCACCAAAGTAATGCCCTGAGTTGTACCCTGAGTTGTACCCCGGGTTGTGTTTTGGGTTGTGCCCTGGGTTTATGCCTGAGTAAAGATAGGATATTTGTGAATTCATCGATTGATGGTGCTTTAACACTGCCTTCGGCTTTAAAATCCTGGTTGAATGACAGGAGCATCGAAGAAGTAGAGTGTGTGGTTTCCGATATAGTCGGAATTGGGCGTGGTAAAACAATGCCTGCACGAAAGTTCTTTCGTGCAGAGCGCATGTTTTTGCCCTCTTCAATCTTTTACCAGACAATCACAGGCAACTATGCAGAAGTCGGAATTCGCAATGCCTGGACCGAATCCGATCTGATCCTGGTACCCGACTACGACACAGCGAGGGCAGTGCCGTGGACTTCCGATATCACGATACAGGTGATCCACGATCTGGAAACCCAGGAAGGTGAACCAGTGGGTTTTGCACCGCGCAATGTGCTAAAGCGAATTGTAGATCTCTACAAAAGCAAGGGTTGGCGACCGGTTGTGGCACCGGAACTCGAGTTCTATCTAACCAAACCGAATATCAACCCCGATGATCCCGTAATACCTCCCGTCGGTCGCAGTGGCAGAAGAGGGGTGAGCAGGCAGGCCTACAGTATTAGCGGCGTTGATGAATACGAAAAAGTCGTCGACGATATCTACGACTTCGCCGAAGCACAGGGTCTGGAAATTGATACGCTGATGCAGGAAGGCGGGGCCGGGCAGCTTGAGATTAATCTGAATCACGGGGACCCGATCGAACTTGCTGATCAGGTTTTTATGTTTAAGCGTACAATTCGTGAAGCTGCATTACGCCACGATTGTTACGCTACTTTTATGGCAAAACCCATGGAAGAACAACCGGGCAGTGCAATGCATTTACATCAAAGCGTGGTCGATTATAAAACCGGGGAAAATCTGTTCAACGCTGACGGCGACAATCCAAGTGAGTTATTTTATAACTTTATTGGTGGCCAGCAGTCATTGTTGAATTCTGTGGTATGCATGCTTGCACCCTACGTCAACAGCTATCGTCGCCTGGTACCAGATGCCTCAGCTCCGATAAATCTGGAGTGGGGTACTGATAATCGCTCAACAGGAATTCGCGTTCCAGTCTCGGCACCTCAGGCGAGACGTATTGAAAACCGGGTTGGCGGGATGGATGCGAATCCTTATCTTGCTTTTGCAGCGTGCCTTGCCTGTGGCTACGTTGGTATGACAGAAAAACTAACCCCTCGGGATTCAATAGATCATGAAGCCTATGAGTTACCACGTTCGTTGCCGTCAGGAGTTGTTGAAGCTCTTGATCTCTTCGAGGCAGATGAAAAAATGACTAACCTGCTGGGTGACTCGTTCAGTCAGGTGTACTTATCTATAAAGCGTGAAGAGTACCGTGAATTCTTGCGTGTAATCAGCCCGTGGGAACGTGAACACCTGCTATTGAACGTTTGAGACTTTGTTGAGCGACTTTTCACGCACTGTGGAAAACGAAGCCGATTTATCGAGTCTTGCTGCACTGGTTAAGCTGCTGCGCTATGCAACCGGGCATAGAAAAAAGATTTTACTCGCCATTTGTTGTTCGATTATCAATAAAATATTTGATGTTATGCCTGAGATTCTTATCGGCATAGCGATAGATGTTGTTGTGAGCCGCGAGAGCAGTTTTATAGCGAAGCTCGGTTTTGAAGCACCTGAATCACAGATTATGTTGCTCGCCGTATTGACGTTTTTTGTCTGGGCGGGAGAATCATTGTTTGAATACTTCTATCTCGTTTTGTGGCGCAACCTATCCCAGCGCCTGCAGGCTGAGCTGCGTCAGGATGCGTATGTGCATATGCAAAGTCAGGGTATGGTGTATTTTGAAAATCATAGCTCTGGTGAATTGATATCTATTCTTAATGATGATGTTAATCAGTTAGAGCGATTTCTCGATGGTGGTGCGAACGACATTATACAGACGGTAGTCACAGTAGTTCTGGTGGGTGGTGTGTTTTTCTATCTTTCACCCGTTATCGCACTGCTGGCTTTCACACCCATTCCGGTTATCGTTTGGGGCGCGTTTTATTTCCTGCGGCGTGCAACACCACTTTATGCCAATGTACGGCTACAGGTAGGAAAAATAGCAGTACGACTTGCCAATAACATTGGTGGCATTGTAACCATTAAATCGTTTACTGCCGAGGCACGTGAAGCAAAAGCACTTGCTGCTGCCAGTGAAGAATATGTAGAGGCCAACAGTCGTGCAATTGCCGTGAGCTCTGCTTTTATTCCAGTAATTCGAATGGCTATTCTTGCAGGCTTTTTATTTACTTTTGTTTATGGCGGATTGCAGGCTTTGAATGGAAGTCTCAATGTCGGTGCTTATGGGGTGTTGGTGTTTTTAACTCAGCGACTGTTATGGCCTCTGACTGATCTGGCTAAAACTGTTGATTTGTTTGAACGAGCAATGGCAAGTACCCGTAGAATATTTGGTGTACTTGAAGCACCTGTTGAAGTGCTGGATTCCGGTGAGTTGTCGCTGCCTCTGCCGGTCTCAGGTGAAATTGATTTTAACGATGTACAGTTTACATTCGCAGGCTCCAATGCAGGCTTAAATGATTTTAGTCTGTTGGTACCAGCGGGAAAAACAACGGCTTTGGTGGGTGCTACCGGCTCTGGTAAATCAACTGTGGCTAAATTACTGTTGCGTTTTTATGAATCCAATAGCGGTGTAATTACATTCGACGGTATTGATATTGGTGCACTGAGCTTATTGGAGCTAAGATCTCAGATTGGATTTGTCGGACAGGATGTATTTATGTTTGATGGCACGATTGGGGACAACATCCGTTATGGCAATCCGGATTGTACCGATGCGCAAATGATCGCAGCAGCGCGCGCAGCACAGGCACTGGATTTTATCAATGCCTTGCCAGAAGGTATGAATACACTGGTGGGAGAGCGGGGTGTAAAACTATCTGGCGGTCAGCGGCAGCGATTGTCGCTTGCGCGTGCAATTGTCAAAGATCCTCCGGTACTTATACTGGATGAAGCTACCAGTGCTGTAGACAATGAAACGGAAGCCGCAATTCAACTCGCACTCGAAGAGGTGAGTCGGGACCGCACTGTTTTAGTAATCGCCCATCGGCTTTCTACCATTGTAACTGCAGACAACATTGTCGTGCTGGAGGCCGGGCGAATTGTAGAGCAGGGCACGCATAATGAATTGTTGAACCTTGGACAAACCTACAGTAAACAGTGGTTGTTGCAGGCACGGCAGTAGTGCTGCGGAGCTGGAGTCCGAAGATGACTTTCCCGGATTGGGCTGGGTTTGTTTACTTAACTGCTTAGCGCATCAGAAAGTAGGTGTCCGCATAACGACTACCAATCGTTCTTAGCGCACTGGCATTAAAGTGGTTGCCACTTTCGCGTATGGCGGGTAGTCCGGCACCTTCAACACAGGCAGTGGTGTTGTCAGAATCTGAATTTAAATTGAAAAGATGGGTATTAACTCCTACTGCGTTTATAGTTTCACCACAGATAAATGGCTTGGTATTGTCATACCAGTTTTCGGTTCTGAGGTTGTTGATGAGTGCAGAAAGTCTAACCGGATAATAATCGATCGGTGCGGGTTGATTAACATCTGGATCGGAGGTTCCCTCAAGTAGCCAATCGGTTTCACCCTGATGCCACAGTATTCCGTCAAGTGCTGATTTGTGTGGCAATTCGTTAATCGCGGCAATTGTTTTTTGTTGTACTCTCAGCATACCTGCCGCCCCTGGTGCCCAGTGATCGATTCCTTCCCCTGGTTCTGAAACCAGTAAAAAACCTATCACAGCGTTTTCATCCAGGTCGGCAAGGCGTTTTCCAAAGTGCAGGGCGAAGTTGTTGTGTATCTTTGAGATGTCTTCTCTGTTACCTGTGCCCGGGTGCGCGCCGTTATCCCACGACTGGTAAAGTTCCGCAACCTGCCAGCCTTCACTGGTATACGCAAACACGCGCGGATGTGGTGCATCCAGAGTAGTATCGAATGTGGAGTTAGATCCCAGTGTGTTGGATTGACCAGTAACCAGTATCAGATCGGTGATGTCCTGGGGCAGGAACGGAGGTCGTCTGGGAATAACTGCATCTATACCCGCTTCAATGTCAGTATCTGTGGTGGTAACTATCCCGGGATCGGCGTTGTTGCTGGTATCGGCAATAGTATCAGTAACGGGTTCAGTGTTGCTCGTATCGATAGCAGTGTCGGCATCTGTTTCAGTGTTGTTGTTCGTATCGATAGTGGTTTCGGAAACTGTTTCGATATTGTTGCCTGCATCCACAATGGTATTGGCAACTGTTTCAGTGTCGGTGTTCACATCGGCAATGGTGTCGGTACCTGCTTCTGAGTCGTTGCTCATATCAATACCGCTGTCAGTAGCTGTGTCGATATTTGTTACCGGATCTGTATTGGCCGTATTTGTATTGGCCGTATTTGTATTGGAAATTCGTTCCGTGACTAACTCTGTACCGCTTGCACTGACAATGCACGAATCGCCGTTTTCCCATCCCCAGCCATCTCCGTCGGGATCAGCGTCACTCGTGGTGCATAGGGGGTTTGCCGGTTGAGCGGGTGTCGCTTCCACTGCACTTCCTGCCACGATACAACTGTCGTTATTTTCCCATCCATAACCGTCACCGTCGGGATCAGCATTTGGTGACTGGCATACTGTGCGTCCTCTTGTGTCCAGCACGGCTACAAAAGGTGTCGTAACGGTATTCGGCTCTTCAGTGCTGGTGGTTGGTCCGACAGTACAACTGTCATTGTTTTCCCAACCCCAACCATCTCCGTCTTCATCGCTTGACGCATACTGACAGATGTTAGTTGTCGACGATGACTGCGATGTTGCTGCAGCAGCGGCTGTACTACCTGCTACTATGCAGCTCTCGTTGTTTTCCCAGCCCCAGCCGTCGCCATCCAGATCACTTTCCGGGAGCTGACATTCCGGGGTAACGACGTTCTGGGCAGTGGCTGGTGTCACCGCGAGAAACATGGCTGCAATAAGTGAAGATAAAAATATTTTAATGATAGAGACAGTCATCTGTTGGGTGCTGGCAGGCATAATCAATTCCGTGTGATTAATAGTTTTGAAGGCAATAAGATATCAGCGCATACGAGAATCTTAAACAACAATTAACGTCATGACAATATGTGTTTCATTACAATTGAATGGTGATGACTGAAGTGATGTTACATACGACTGTCAACATAGAAATTCTGTTTTGAACATGACAATGCAATGAGCTTTACCCGGCCCAATATTCTGTTGCTATCGGGATACCATGCTGCCAGTCACAAATTCTGGTGTGAGCAGCTTGTCGATGGACTGCCAGAATTCAACTGGACTCAGGTTGCGCTGCCGGACAGGCATTTCTATTGGCGTATTCGCAGTAACGCGTTGTCTTTTGCGTTTAAGCATCCAGAGCTTAGCAATGATAAATATGACCTGGTGCTCGCGACCTCGATGGTTGATTTGTGCAACCTGCGTGGTCTGCTGCCACATCTGAGTCAGGTGCCGACTGTTTTGTATTTCCATGAGAATCAGTTCGTCTACCCTGAACGGAGTCGCGATGATCCTGCACAAAGTAGTGTTGCACGTAAGCAAAACAGTAATCTGATAAACGCGCAACTCACTACCATCTACAGTGCACTTGCTTCAGACAAGCTGGTTTTCAACTCCGAATATAACAAAGATACTTTTTTTAACGGTGCGCGTGCGCTCTTTGAAAAGATGCCTGATGGTACACCCGGCGGCATGCTGGATCACCTGCCGCAACAATCGCAAGTAATACCTGTGCCACTCCGTGATGATTTAACCGACGTGAGTATTGTGGGTGGCAATATCAGAAACATAAAAACACTCGACCGGCCGGTAGAAATCGTCTGGAATCACCGATGGGAGTATGACAAGCAACCGCAGGTGTTTTTTGCAGCAATAAAAAAGCTATTGGACGATGGGCTCAGGTTGTCAGTTCATGTGATGGGGCAGTCCTTCAGAGAGGTGCCGGATTGCTTTACCGACTTTCACAATGAACACGCTGATGTTGTTTCTACCTGGGGTCATCAACCGATGGAGCAATATCGGCAAGTATTGAAAAGTGCAGATATTGTTGTTTCTGCGGCCCTGCATGATTTTCAGGGACTCGGCATGCTGGAAGCTATCAGAGCAGGCTGTATACCGGTAGCGCCGGATCGGATGGCCTATCCGGAATATATGCCTGAAGAGCTTCTGTATCTTCCTGCTGCTGAAGATGGTGTAAAAAACAAGGGAACTATAAACCAGGAGAGTGAAGCTCGGGAGGTATCGGCTTTGTATCTAAAGCTGCTTCAGGTTATCAATGGAGACGTTGAAGAGCATGTCTTAAAGGATATCAATACTAAACGATACGCATCAAGCATAGTTTTGCCACAGTACTGTGAGCTTTTAAACGACATCATTTTATAATTACTCTAACTGATTTGAAAAGATCTGGTGTAAGCCTGCTTAGCTGATACCGGTTTTAATAACTGGTAGCTATTCTTACTTTTAACGGAATGTAGTCAATGAAACGTCCAATACTTCTGGGCCGTGCACATGTGCCGGGAGGAGACTCCGAGTTGAAGTTATTACAGGGTAAGGACGACTGCACTATCGTAGTCTCCGGCCGTGGTGAATTGATGTCTACCCGCCGTCATGCCTCAGAAGATGCGTTGGGTACTCTTCCATGCCAGATGCTTGAGCAGGCAGATACCGCCAGGGTACTGGTTGGTGGTTTGGGTATGGGTTTTACTCTTGCAGCGGTGCTTGCAGCTACCGGTGCGAATTCTCGAGTGGTGGTGGCTGAGTTGGTACCCGAAGTGGTCGATTGGAACCATGGCCCTCTGGGCAATTACGCTGGTTACCCGTTAAAAGATAATCGCGTGTCGGTTTTTCATGGGGATGTCGGTGACCTGTTGCGTAGCAGAGAAGAGTGCTTTGACGTTATTGCTCTTGACGTAGATAACGGCCCTGAGGCGCTCAGTGCTAACGGCAATAACTGGTTATATTCAAAGGAAGGGATTACCTGCGCGTGCGAGTGCCTGAACGCTGATGGTGTGTTGGCGTACTGGTCAGCCACCCCTGATCAAAGCTTTGCGAAGAAACTGCAACAATGTGGTTTGAGGGTGTCTGAAAAATCCGTCTTTGCGCATGGTGACAGAGGTGCAAAACATATTATTTGGCTTGCCCGTAGCCAGCTATAGCAAGTACCGGACATGGCCGGTGCTACGCTAAATGCTGCTGTTTTATCGACATTTTTGTTGCCGGTCAGGTTTTGCAGTCTGCCCGTTATCCGTGCGGTTGCCAGCATTTTTTACTGGTTGTTCAGTCACATATCGTGGCTTACGTATCACCTGGATGCTGCTGACACAGGCGTTTTTTAGCCCTCAGGCCTCTGGCCCGGGCTTTAAGCTAATGCGTAAAACTTGTAGGTGCCTGAATGAATAGTTATTCTTACGCTATTTACCCGGAGCCTGTAATGAAAACTGCCAAAGATTACCTGGACGAAGCCAACAAGTCCGTCACCAAACTTTCCACCGAGGAGGCAGTGGCGCTGCATGGCAAAGGTGGAGTTTTCATTGATGTGCGCGACTCTGCTGATATTTCCACGACAGGCACCATTGCCGGCGCGGTGAGAATCCCTCGCGGGTTCATTGAATTTGCAGCTGACGAGGCAACCCCGTTTCACAACAAATCTCTGAAGAAATCTGCAGAGCTCTACCTTGTTTGTGGAGCAGGTGGCCAGGCAGCGCTTGCAGGTAAAACCCTTACAGAAATGGGCTACGAGTCAGTGACAAATATCGGTGGCTTTGCTGACTGGAAAGAGGCAGGCGGGCCGGTCGAAAAGTAGGCAACAGATTATAAATCTGGTGTCTGTGCGTCAGGTTCGAAACAATACCTGGCCATCAATTGACTCTGTATCTGTCACACCGATCTGTGCCATAGCAGCACTGATCTGGTCGGCCAGCAGCTGGATAACTGAATTGAGCCCGTGCTGGCCGTCTGCGCCGATGCCATAAGAGAATGGTCGTCCCAGCATTACATAATCAGCTCCCAGAGCCAGCGCTTTAATTATGCTCTCACCATCTCTAAAACCGCTGTCGATTATTATGGGGTAGTTATTACCCAGTGCCTGGCGCATCAGAGGCAGTACCGTGATTGAAGTTGGTGCACTGTCCAATTGTCTGCCACCGTGATTAGATACATAGATACCGTCTGCACCGGCTTGCTGCATTTTTACCGCATCATCAACCGACAGGACTCCTTTAATGATCAGCTTGTGTGGCCAGTAGTCACGTAAGTGTTCAAGAAACTTCCAGTCCACAGATCCTCTGCCGCTATCGCGTTTGAACTCACGGTCAGATTTTGTATCGACGTTAGCAAGCGTAGGTACTCCGGCTAAAACGCTGCCAACAGACCAGTGTGGGTGGAGTGCGAAATCAATAAACTGTTTCAGCCCAATCTTCAGTGGTGCTTTGAAGCCGTTGCGTAAATCTCTTACGCGAGGAGCAACATGCGGCACATCGACAGTGAAAATTAGTGTCGTGTAGCCTGCTGCGGCTGCGCGGTCGACTAGTTTCATTGCTGCGTCTTTGCTGCCACTGACATAAAACTGGAACCAGGCGTTTTCACCTGCACGTTCACGGGTTTGTTCTATAGTGCTCGACGCCATGGTAGATAGCGCCAGTGGAATATTGAATTCATTCGCCGCCACGGCGAGCATTTTATCGGCACCTGGCCAGGCAAGGTCACACATTCCCATCGGTGCTATACCGAAAGGCAGGCCCCACGTTTTTTCCATAAAGTTTTTTTTAAGGCTGCGGTCCTCTATATTTACCAGCGCACGTGGTTGTAGTTTGATTTTATGAAATGCGGTGATGTTTTCCTGCGCAAGGAGTTCACGCCCGGCGGCACCATCAATATAGTCGAAAACCATTTTAGGCAAGCGGCGCCTGGCTTTTTTTCGTGCGTCTTCAACGGTAAATATTTGCTTGGGCATATTTTTCAGACGCGGGCTTACAGCTAATTTAAGCGTGATTGGCTGGCGTGCTTTTCAGTAAGTCCAGTGCAGATTGCATACCGCCTGATTGATGCGGAATATCTGCCACTTGCAAGCCCATCTCAACACCTGCCAGTGTACCCATTAGCATTAGATCGTTGAAGTCACCGAGATGGCCAATGCGAAATACCCTCGACTGCACTTTCGATAGTCCATTGCCGAGCGACATATTGTAGTGTTTCAGAATCGTGCTGCGGAGGTGATCGGCGTCGTGGCCGTCGGGAGTGCGAACTGCTGTTAGCACCGGCGAATGTTCTTCGTTAACGGTGCACTGTGTTTCAAGACCCCAGGCACTGACGGCAGCACGGGTTGCCACCGCGTGTCGATGGTGTCTTATAAAAACGTTTTCCAAACCTTCTTCATTGAGCATGTCAATGGCTTCTGCCAAACCGTACAGCAGGTTGGTTGCCGGCGTATACGGAAAGTATCCGCGTTCATTGGCAGACAGCATTTCATCCCATGCCCAGTAAGATTTTGCGATACCCGATTGCCTGCTGGCTGCGAGCGCTTTTTTACTGACCGCGTTAAACGAAAGTCCCGGTGGTAGCATCAGGCCTTTTTGCGACCCGGAAATTGCCACATCGACGCCCCACTCATCAAAGCGAAAGTCGCAGGCTGCAAGCCCCGAGATAGTGTCAACCATCAACAGAGCGGGGTGGTTTGCATTGTCCATGGATTGGCGAATGGCACTTATCTGTGTTGTGCAACCGGTTGATGTTTCATTGTGTACCACGCACACCGCTTTGATTTTGTGTGACGAATCTTTACGCAATGCCTCTTCTATGAGGTTTGGATCAGCGGCGCGACGCCAGTCGGTTTCAATGAGTGTTGGTTTTAGCTGTACTTTTTCTGCCAGTGACGTCCACAGAGACGCAAAGTGGCCGGTCTCGACCATCAGGACTTCATCACCCGGGCTTAAGGCGTTAACCAGTGCAGCTTCCCATGCCCCGGTTCCGGATGACGGATAAATAATCACCGGTTGTTCGGTTTTAAAAATTCCTTTCATGCCGTTGAGCACACGATAACCGAGCTCTGCAAAGCCCGGACCGCGGTGATCGACAACAGGCATATCGATAGCGCGTAGTATGCGATCCGGCACGGCACTGGGCCCGGGAATTTGCAGGAAATGTCGGCCGGTTTGTCTCATGGCTTATCGGGTAGGTTGTTGTTTGTACAGGATACTAACATAGACGGAAATTCAGGAGTTTCCCGGCTCTCACAGTGCTGCTACGCAGGTTCCATGGCGTGATCTGTTTAGAGTCGTATTCCAGCTGCGAGTAACACTGAACCAGCTACGGGTTATACTGAACCAGCTACGGGTTACACTGAAAAAGCGTACCGGTTTCTTGAATAGATCCTTGAAAAATACAAGCGTAGACGTTTTGTTCGATCAGTTCAGTTGCATTCGAGGTGGCAGTAGCTGCTCGCGGTGATGGCGCATCGAATTGTTGTCGAACAGTGAATACCGTATTGGTTTTGGATTGCGAGCCACATCAGCAATTGCCAGGTAAGTTAATGAGTCTTTGATGAACGAGTGGCTATAGAAATTGCCAGGCGTTTTTCATTAGGTGCGGTACGTGGTTTCAACTGGAGACGTTGTCGCTGTTACCGGATGACCGAGTCTTATTGATTCAGCCTTGTCGTTGTCATTGGGTTACGATCGCTTAGCCTTGAGAAAGATGCACTCGACATTTTGCCGGTAATGGTAGCGCTCGATCTGTTTCCAGCATTGGAAAATACGGAGTCCGGCACGATTATTGTCACTCTGACAGGGCGTACAGACAGCAAATCGAATACTGTGCAATCAAAAAAGTAGCTACATCGTTACTGGTTGAGTGAGCTCAAGAGCGGCTACACTTCAAAAGCAGGCACGCGAATTCGAGACATAGGTACGGAACTAATTCCGAACCCCTGTATCGAACCGTTTTACACACTCGTTTTCCGGGAATTTCATGACCAACATCTACAACCCTGAGCGCCGCGGCGTAATTAAAAAGTCAGCCCAGCTGATGGGGCTCGCTGCTTTATCCGGCACCGGTTTATCCGGAGTTGCCGCAGCCCAGGAAGGCCAGCGACGCAAGTACGGTATCCAGGGTTATGAAGCGCCGGAACTCGACATCAACTATTGGATTGATGCAGATGGTGAGCCGGCGAATTTCTCGATTGCCGATTCCAAAGGCAAATGGACCCTCTTAAAGTGCTTCCAAAATTGGTGTCCCGGATGCCACTCCAGTGGATTTCCGAGTTTGAAAGCTTTTTCTGACGAATTTCATGACAACCCGAAAGTCGCAATTGCAGGCATACAAACTGTGTTCGAGGGTTTTTCGACCAACACACAAAGCAAAGTGCGTGAGCTTCAGGAGAGATACGAGTTGCCGATCGTGATGGGCCATGATCCGGGCGATCCGGATGCAGCTCACTCATCGTCAGACACCATGATTAAATACCGCACCGGCGGTACTCCCTGGTTGATCCTGATTGACCCTGACGGGGTAGTCGCCTTCAACGACTTCAGAGTTGATACCGCCAAGCTGATCGAATTTATGCATGAACAGGTTAGTTAGTACCTGCGCTGTGGTGATGTGTCAAAATCTCTAACCCGGGGCGGGTTGGGTACTGTAAAAAAAGGCCACGAGTTATCGTGGCCTTTTTTTTAGCATACGTGTCAACAGTGTAGTGGAGATAGAGTGCACTAGTGGGGCGTGCGGAAAGTTCGATAACACTTTTCTTCGCCAGAGCCGCCATGGCCGCGTTGGCCATATTGTTTAAGACAGGGCTCGACGTATGACCCCTTCGTTGATAGAAAGATGGGCCTGCGTTTTTCCGCCTTGCCCTGACGACTCTGGCTGTAAAAAGTTTGTTACCGAACTTTCCGCACGCCCCACTAGAGTTTCAATCTTTATCTGATGAGAATGTTGCCCCTCACTGTTGCAACAGGTGCATGGTGCTTGCGAGCCGTTGTGCAGATCGTTGGCTTTTAGGTAATTGTTACGAATTCCCCTTATTAAAAAAACCATTATGCTGGTCTCTGAGTATGAACCCTCACCCCCGACAGTGATCGCAGGTTTTAAACTCTCTAAAAGCAATGACATTGTTTGTCTCAACTGAGAATCCTCAGTGAGAGCATGTGTCAGCCGTCGTTGAAACTTTTCCTGTGTACTATAGGCAGCTCGCGAAAGTTATTTTCCATCCTGCTGTCAATAAAGTTCGAATGTGCAATCAGCTAACAATAATATAGCCTCGGTATCCCCGATGCCGGTTTGAGCGATATGTCTCGGGTGGATCGGATGTCTGAATGTTGCTCGAAACTTTCTTCAAGGCTAATCAGATCTGGAAGCAGGAAAATATCCTGGCTTTTAGTTTGGCTGAGTGTCCTCTGTCCGCGGACAGAGGACAACTATGCGCACAACTCGAGTGTGTAACCTGTACACGGGGGCATACTGCAATTTGTTTATATGCAATTCAGTCTGGTTGCTAACAATATAATGAGTCTCCTGGTTTTATGTCTAATGTGGCTCGCAGTGCAGACACGCAATAAGCAAATAGTTGACTGAGTACTATCACGGTCGCAGATCAGATTATTACTCCGGGTAACCGTTTTTATCGCCACAACGCATTTGCTGTTCCCGTTCGTGACGGGTTTGTTCGTCAAGCGTCAACCTTGATGTGGGATAAGCCAGCAGGCGAGCGATGTTAATGGGTTCACCGCTACGTTCGCAATAGCCGTACTCACCAATGTTCATCTTATAGAGCGCTTTCTCTATGTCACTGAGTAAATCATTGTCCAGGGATCTTTTTTTGAGCGCCATCATCCATGCTGATTCCTCCTGAGCTCTCTCGGCGTCATCGCTGTTCCGCGCACTCGCCGCATGCATATCTATTGGCTCTTTCCGGGCAATTACTTTATTACGCATATCAATAAGCAAATGGCGTATGGTCGCCAGCTGGTCTTCACTCATGAAATCGTCCTCGTTATTCTTCGACAACTGTTTTTCGTTTAACATATTTAATTCTCCCTAAAAAAATCAGGCTGTTGCAGTGAGACTGCGGTCGGCCAATTGAACAATATCAAGTACACCAAATGAATGTAGATACCGGCTTTTTGTTGTTTCGGGCAACGCGTTTCGGGTTGTGACAACTACCGGTGTTTTCGACATAAATATTCTTGCAATCAGCACAAGGTAACAGGTTTCATAGATACCAAAGGCGTCGATATCGATGATCAACAGATCTGGATTCATGCAATCGTTTCGAGCGCTAAACAAGTAACTACTTCGTTCCTGTAGATTGATCTGGTGACTGTCGACATTCATCAGTTCGACATAGTCTGTGGGTTTTTCCTGGTTGCGACTGACAACCATAATTGTTTTAAAGCGTGTCAGTGATACATTTGTCATTTTTCTTATCCTTCAGATTATTGGGTATACAGCTTTCGATCTCACATCGCTATCTGCGTTGGATAGCGTTATAAGATTATCTTCGCTATATTCTCAACATTGACCGGTCGGATAAGCAAATGTTCAGGGCAGAAAGGAAGTCAGATTGCTTTGCCGTGAACTGAATCAAGTTTAAAGTGATTGACGGATTGATACTTTTCAAGATCCGGATTTGCATCACACTGTTGTCTGGCGATTGCAAAAATCCAGTGGAAGTCGGTGGTGCCTGACCGGGCTTACAAGGGGCGTTCGCCTACAACAAGTAAAAACTTATCTGTAACAAATATTTTATAATTTTATTACTCAATTATTTTTAGCAGTTGGTCGACCACCCACATCCGTGCAACAGGGAAACGCAGCTCAGCTGCTGGTGCAGGAGCAGCTGGCTGATCAAATTGCTATAACGGAAGTTCGGGGTATTGGTCTTGCAATGATGTACGGGCAGGTTAGTGGTCGCTAATGTTAAACTGTAGTTTGACCCCTTGGTTCAACAGGAGTCCGTGGTGCTGGACTTGAACAAAACGCGTATTCAATCTTTGATTGATTTTCCCGATGCACTGCAGTGTATCAGCGATGCCTATATCGCTTCATCTGAAGGTCGTGTTCAAACGCCGGATGTAATGCATCTTGGATTTGCAGCAGTGAATGGCGACTGTCACATCAAGGCCGGACATATTAAAGGCTCAGATACATTTGTCGTCAAGATTGCATCTGGATTCTACGACAACCCAAAACAGGGGCTTTCATCGTCCAGCGGTATGATACTCGCGTTTTCCGCAACTACCGGTACACCGGTTGCTATCTTGCGGGATGAAGGGTGGCGCACCGGGATCGGCGGTGCGATTGCAACACGATCTCTCGCCTGCGAAGACGCTAACAACGTGTTGATAACGGGTACCGGTATTCAGGCGGCGCTGCAAGCGAGATGTCTGCTCAAAGCGTGGCCGGATCAATAGCGTGCCCAGTTTGTTGCTGCTTCATTCATCTGCAGAACCTCTGGTGTATACGCCGGCTACTCAGCATCAGGTCCGTACATCTTCAGGATATCCGCCTCAGTCATGCGGTGTCTCGATGCTTCGTTGTCAAACTGGTACCAGCCCGGTGTTGCATCAACATAGACTTCATGTTCAAACACAAGCGCACTCTGATCATCGACCGATCCCGCTGCAAGCATATACTCACCATCGGGCACTCCTGGTCGTGGTTTTAAGAAATAGTAGAGGCTGGAACCACACTGTGTGCAAAAGCCACGCTCCGCCCACTGTGATGACTCGTAGTTCCGGATATTCTCTGCACCGCTAAATTCCACTTTGCTTTGTGCATGAACTGACATATACAATCCGCCGCTCCACTTTCGACACATGCTGCAATGGCATACGCCTGCTCCGGTTTTTATGGTAGTACTGTAAGTCACTTTTCCGCACAAACAACCACCCGTTACTGATATTGCTTTCTCTCTCATGGTTTTGTCCTTAAGCTTCTTGTTTACAGGGACCCAATTGCAACACAAAGCTGTTTAACAAATCCTGCGGTTTTGTGGTGTTATTAGTTATAAAGGTCACCGCAGATGATTGACCAACAGCCTAGTCCCAATCTGGTGGGTGAGTTCCAGGTGGTGCTGATGGCCTTTTCCAGTTAACTGGTGTCTGCGAAAAACGTGGAGGATGCGGTAATGCCTGCAGCTCGCCGTAAGTTGAATCGTACTTCTGCAGGTACTGTTTTGGATCAGGCTCGCTGCAGTCAGGCATCGCGTTACTGTGCCCGAGCGAACGCAACCAGAGTCCGGTGCGTGCCAGTGATATCTGCACATGCCAGCTGCCGCCCTCGGTGAGTTGTTTGTGTAGCGCAACCTGGGTACCGAATGCCATTAAAAAACCGCTGGCGTAATCAAGTATCTGCATAGGCAACGCTGTGGGGTCAGTTGTACCTTTGGCCTGTGCTTCTGCCATGTTAATTCCGCTGGCACTTTGCAACAGGGAATCATAGCCGCGGCGCGCACTCCACGGACCGGTGCGTCCGTAGGCACTTAAACTGGTATAAACAATACCTGGATATTTTTCAGCAAGCGCTTCTGGTGTTAAGCCCAGTGCTGCAAGCGAGCCAGGTCGGTAACCTTGCACAAATACCTGTGCGTCTGCAATAAGCTGATGGAGCTTTTCTTTGTCTGCCGCATTGTACAGATTCAAATGAGTTGAGCGTTTACCGCGGCTTGTCTCTATGATGCTGTCTATGTTTGGTAACTCGGGTGAGTTAACCAACATTACATCGGCACCATAAGCTGCGAGTGTTCGGCCACAAACCGGGCCTGCCAGTATTCTGGTTAAATCCAGTACACGCACATTGCTCAGTGGTTGCTGCTGTTTATTTAGTGAATCAAGTGCCCCGGGTTTAGCCTCACCGATTTTAGTAATCTCTACCAATGGTAGTTTTGCTACTGCCTGAGCCTGAGGCAGTGCATCCCACTCAGTGAATGTTCGAACGGATGCGCAGGCACCGTTGTTATCGAGAATGGCATCTTCAAGTGATTGCCTGGTCCGGTTGAGTGCCTGCTGCTCAACATCCGATCGTGAAGTATCCGGCCCAGGTGGCAAACCCAGAACCGTTAGCGCTGCATCCCTGTGGTGGTCAAAGTTTGCATGTATCCGAAGCCAGCCGTCAATGCAACGGTATAAACCTGAAAGTTCTGCAAACTTCGGTGTTGCGTTGCCATCGAGTGTAAAGTAGCCGGTGCACTCGATGGCAGCCTCCAGCATATCGACACTGACTGTCTGCTCCGGCAAGCCACGCACGGTACCGATGAGTGCTGCCATTCCTGCGGCACTTGCCATTGATGCCTGCGCTGCTGTACCTACCGCAAATGAAGAAGGGAAGACCGGGTCTGAGCCTGTCAGTTCAATCCGCGACAAGGCGTCTGTACTCAGGTTTTGTTCATTCCATAGCTGGCTCAGTACTTGTGCCGCTGTCTGCATTGAATTGTCCTGAGTTGTTGCTGGTGAAACCAGATTAACCGAATCTCCGGTGTTTAAAGTCGTAATTTTCCTCCCGAACTCGTCGTATGAGATCTGCGATGCCGAAATTGTCAGAATTCATCAGAATTCCATCCTGGCATTGACAGGATTGCTTGCTTTAATACTTCCATCGAATCGACGGGAGCAAAAAAATCATGAGTCTATTGTTCATTCTAATGTTAGGTAATGGTTTTGCACTGGCGGCTACTTTTGTAGCGCTCAGAGTGCTGGTTCGACTGATGAGAATCGAGGCTTAGCCAACCACTAAATTATTGTATCGAGTTGTGTCATCGGGTGGCTTCAGATATTTCTGCTGCCGCCTTTTTTAATACCGCATTCCTTTTAAAACTCCCCAATGTGCCGTGCATTGTCCTGACAGCGACTGCCGGCTTCAGGCTCGACTGAAAAGTTGCGTCAGGTTCAACTGCTTCGTAGACTTGACTGAAAGGTTCCAGTTAACGGGGTAAATCTATGTGCGGTATTGTTGGTCTATATGCCAAGAGTGACCGGATCAGGCAAACGCTTGGTCAGCACGTTGGCGCTATGCTTGAGCAGATGGGTGAGCGCGGGCCAGATAGCGCAGGCGTTGCTTTTTACTCTGACGGTGTTTCAGCATCTAAAGTCACTGTTCAGCACGAGAGCACAAGTCAAATTGAATCGGTTGCTGAACTGGTAAAAAAAACTCACCCGGAGGCTGAGTTAAAGCATCGCGGTACGCATCTGGTGATTGAATCGTCGAGTACCCCGGCAGATATGGAACAGTGGGTGCGCGAGTCGTTTCCGGATGTTCGGGTAATGAGCGCCGGAGAGCGGATTGAAATTTACAAGGAAAAAGGTCATCCGAGTGAATTTGTCAGCAACTATGCACTCGGTGAAGTCACTGGCAGCCATGCACTTGCTCATACTCGCATGGCGACAGAGAGTGCAATAACAACAAGCCACTCGCATCCTTTCTCAACCGGACTGGACCTTTGTCTGGTACACAACGGTTCTCTTTCTAACCACAATCGATTGCGTGAAAAACTCATTGCTGCGGGTGTGCGGTTTGAAACCGATAATGACAGTGAAGTTGCAGCTGGCTATTTAACCTGGCGTCTGTCAAAAGGCGATTCACTGCGTCAGGCACTTGCTGCCGCAATTCGGGATCTTGACGGGTTTTATACTTTCGCAATCGGTACTCGCGATGGCTTTGCTGTGCTTCGTGATCCGGTAGCCTGCAAACCTGCAGTGCTTGCAGAAACCGATGACTGGGTTGCGATGAGTTCAGAGTTTCGCGCCATAGCGCAATTACCCGGTGCGGAGACTGCTCGTGTCTGGGAGCCAACACCTGCAAAAATATATACCTGGGAAGGGCAAATGAGCGGCGAGGTTGCTGCGTAATGGCAAAGACAGAAGTAGTATTTGATTTAGCCGATGGTACTGTGCGTGATTTAAACCAGCACCTGCATGGCGATGTGTCGGGTAAAGTTAACGTAAGCAACCCGGGTGGCAAGCACTCAGTGGCGGTCGGTGCAACTGCATCTCACGATGTCGAGATAAGCGGTAACGTTGGCTATTACTGCGCCGGTATGAACAGCGAGGCGAGTATTACCATTAACGGACATGCAGGCCCCGGCCTTGCTGAAAACATGATGTCCGGTCGTGTGCATGTTACAGGCAATGCATCTCAATACTGTGCGGCGACAGCCCATGGTGGTCTGGTTGTTATTGAAGGCGATGCATCTTCGCGCTGTGGCATTTCAATGAAAGGTGTCGACATTGTTGTTAAAGGCAATGTCGGCCACATGAGCGCATTCATGGCGCAAAAAGGCCATCTTGTAGTTTGCGGTGATGCGGGTGATGCGCTGGGTGACTCAATCTATGAAGCGCAGCTTTATGTTCGCGGCAACGTAGAGAGTCTTGGAGCTGACTGTGAAGAAAAAGAAATGCGTGCAGAACATAAAAAAGCCTTAAAGGGTTTGCTTGAAGCTGCCGGCATTAGTGAGTTTAGTATTGACGAGTTCAGGCGCTACGGCTCTGCCAGAAATTTGTACCACTTTAATATTGACAATGCGTCTGCCTACTAGGATTAAGTAAATTATGGTTGATCAATCCTGGTTAAAAGAATCCGCAACATTTTCGCGTCCGGTTATACGTGAGATACAAAGGGCGGCAGACACTGGTATTTATGATATTCGCGGCTTTGGTGCCAAGCGCACTATTCCGCATTTTGATGACTTGGTATTTCTCGGTGCCAGTATGTCGCGCTATCCACTGGAAGGGTATCGCGAGAAGTGTGATACCAGTGTTGTGCTTGGTGATCGCTTTGCGAAAAAACCGATCACACTTGATATCCCAATTACCATTGCAGGTATGAGCTTCGGTGCACTGTCTGCACAGGCCAAAGAAGCGCTCGGACGTGGTGCGTCACAAATGGGTACCAGTACAACGACGGGCGATGGCGGTATGACACCGGAAGAGCGGGGCCAGTCAAAGTATCTTGTCTATCAATATCTGCCATCGCGCTACGGCATGAACCCCGAAGATCTGCGTAAGGCAGATGCAATAGAAGTAGTTGTCGGTCAGGGGGCGAAGCCAGGTGGTGGTGGCATGTTACTCGGTCAGAAAATATCGGAACGTGTTGCGGGCATGCGAGATCTGCCGGAAGGTATTGATCAGCGTTCAGCCTGCAGACACCCGGACTGGACAGGGCCTGATGATCTGGAAATTAAAATCAATGAGCTGCGTGAGATAACAGACTGGGAGAAACCCATCTACATAAAAGTAGGGGCTGCCAGAACGTTTTACGATGTCACGCTTGCGGTAAAAGCCGGTGCCGATGTGGTAGTGGTAGATGGCATGCAGGGTGGCACTGCTGCAACACAGGATGTATTTATAGAGCATGTAGGCATACCAACACTACCTGCAGTACGCGCCGCTGTTGAAGCATTGAAAGAACTCAATATGCACCGCAAAGTACAATTGATTGTATCCGGAGGTATTCGCTCTGGTGCCGATGTCGCCAAGGCGCTGGCAATGGGGGCTGATGCCGTATCAGTGGGGACTGCAGCATTGATTGCACTCGGCGATAACAACGAAGTCTATGAAGCGGACTACAACAAGATAGGCACCAGTGCCGGTTACTACGATGACTATCAGGACGGTCGCGATCCGGCCGGTATCTGTACGCAGGATCCGGAGTTAAGTTCGCGGCTTGACCCGATAGCAGCTGGCAGGCGACTGGCAAACTACTTAAATGTATTAACACTTGAAACACAAACACTTGCCCGTGCCTGTGGAAAGTCGCATGTTCATAATCTTGAACCGGAAGATCTCGCTGCACTCACTATTGAAGCTGCAGCAATGGCCGGTGTACCGTTGGCTGGAACTGAATGGATACCGGGTAAGTTGTAAGCTGCTATGCAATTGAACTTTAGTTAAGATAAAAATAAATTCGGGGAAAATAAACATGGCTGATCTGTCTAAAATCGCAAAGTCCAAAGGCATTGAGTATTTTTTAATAAGCTTTGTCGACTTATTTGGAGTGCTCAGAGCAAAGCTGGTACCAGCGCGGGCTATCAAAGAAATGCAGGGGGAGGGTGCGGGCTTTGCAGGATTTGCAGCATGGCTTGATATGACTCCTGCACATCCTGATATGTTTGGAGTACCAGATCCTGACAGTTTGATTCAGATACCCTGGCAGCCTGAAATTGGCTGGCTGGCCGCCGACTTGTGGATGGACGGTGAAGAAGTCGCAGCATCACCCAGAGTGGCGTTAAAGAATCAGTTAAAAGCCGCCACTAAAAAAGGCTACCGAGTAAAAACCGGTGTTGAGTGCGAATATTTTTTAACCAATACAGATGGCACAGCGCTTTCTGACGCGAGAGACACACAGTCGAAACCCTGTTACGACCAGCAGGCGCTGATGCGTCGGTATCCGGTGATTAAATCCATCTGTGACTCTATGCTTGAGCTTAAATGGGGTCCGTACCAGAACGATCACGAAGATGCCAACGGTCAGTTCGAAATGAACTGGGACTACGACGACGCGCTTAAAACTGCTGATCGCCATGTGTTTTTTAAATACATGGTAAAGACTCTGGCAGAGCAGCATGAAATACGCGCGACTTTTATGCCCAAACCTTTTGCTGATCTCACCGGCAACGGATGCCATGCACATGTCTCTGTCTGGAATAAAGACGGTGCAAAGAATTTGTTTCTGGATAAAAAAGACAAACAGGAACTCGGTTTATCTAAACTTGCCTACGAGTTTCTGGGTGGCATCATTCACAATGCAGAAGCGCTGACTGCGCTCTTTAACCCGACAGTTAACAGCTACAAAAGAATTAATGGTGCGTTAACCCGCTCAGGGGCAACATGGTCACCCAATACAGTAACCTACTCGGGTAACAACCGTACCCATATGATTCGTGTGCCGGATGACGGCCGATTTGAATTACGGTTAATGGATGGTGCAGCTAATCCGTATCTGATGCAGGCCGGAATTATTGCTGCAGGTCTTGATGGCCTGGGTAACAAACGTGCACCCGGCAAGCCACACTTTAACAATATGTATGCAGAGCCTGAGAAGGCGAAGGGTGCTAAGAAGCTGCCATTGAATCTGCTGGATGCAATCCGCCTGCTGGACAAAAGCAAACCGCTGCGTGAGTCACTGGGTGATGATCTGATCGATGCTTACGTGAAATTGCGACTGCAGGACTGGCATGCCTACACCGCACACTTAAGCGAGTGGGAGAGGGCAAACACGCTTGATTGTTAGTGTGGTATCAAACAAGTAGACGCATGGGTACGAGCAATAATTTTGGCAAAGCAGTGGAATTCAATGACTGAATGTTTTCGAGAAATTTTGCACCAATCGTCTTGTATCTTTCTGAACTCCCTTTGAAGAGCAAATACACTTTGCAACCGGTTGCAAAGTGTATTTGGGTGTGGTTGAATCATACGTCAGATTGTTTAGAAGCTCTTCTGTTACATCCGACTTACATCTTCTGGAGGAAGTTATGAAATCCACGTTCAAAGTACTGGCGCTGGCCGCTGCAGTTGCCGTAGCGCCGTTCACTGCGGCACCCGCGTTGGCTGACGGAGAAAAATATATTCTCGTAAGCCACGCCCCCGATAGCGACTCATGGTGGAACACAATTAAAAACGGCATTGCCCTGGCTGGCAAGCAAGTTGGTGCCGACGTTGAATATCGCAACCCGCCAACTGGTGACATTGCAGACATGGCTCGCCTGATCGAGCAGGCCGCAGCCAGCAACCCCGACGGCATAATCACCACACTGGCAGACTTCGATGTGTTGAAGGGCCCGATAACCGACGCTGTTGATCAGGGTATCGACGTAATCATTATGAACACTGGCACGCCTGAACAAGCTCGTGAAGTAGGTGCGTTAATGTATGTCGGGCAACCAGAGTACGATGCAGGCCTCGCTGCCGGCACCAGAGCAAAGGGTGAAGGTGTCACCAAATTTTTGTGTGTTAATCACGCGATTCAGCAGCCAACTGTTGGTGAACGCTGCCGAGGTTACGCGGATGGTTTAGGCATTGATCTGGGGGATGCAATGATGGACTCGGGCACTGACCCCGCGGAAATCAAGAACAAGGTTCTTGCTTACCTTTCAGCAAATCAGGATGTCGATGGCATTCTAACGCTCGGTCCTGTTTCTGCAGATCCAACCATAGCGGCGCTTGAAGAAAACGGTATGGCTGGTGATATCCACTTCGGTACCTTCGACCTTGGCGAAGAAATCGTCAAAGGTATTAAGGGTGACGTTATCGCCTGGGGTATAGATCAACAACCGTTCCTGCAAGCCTACATGCCAGTTGTTATTCTTGCCAACTGGGACCGTTATGGTGTACTTCCCGGTAACAACATCAACTCTGGTCCCGGTTTTGTGACCAAAGATGGTTTAACCAAAGTTGAAGAGTTTGCTGGCGAGTATCGCTAAAAGCCCGTCTTTGTAGTAGCAATTAAAGCCGGGGGTCTTCCCCGGCTAAATCTACCGGCTAAATCCACTAGTCCAATCCGTTCATTGGAGCGAATCGATGGCTGATAGCCTTCAAGACGAACGTGTACGCCAGATTCCCAAATGGCGCAGTAGTTTAATCCGTCCGGAACTTGGCAGTATCGTCGGTACCATCGCAGTATTTGTCTTATTCTCTTTCTTTGCATTTGACTCGGGCATGTTCAAGCCGCAAGGCATCATGAACTGGACGATCGTATCAGCTCAATTCATGATCATTGCAGTCGGTGCGTGCCTGCTGATGATCGCCGGTGAGTTCGACCTTTCAGTCGGTTCAATGATTGGTTTTGCAGGAATGATGATAGCGGTGTTCGGCGTTGTTCTGGGTCTGCCAATGTGGATAGCGATCATCATCACCTTTGCAATTTGTTGTGCAATAGGTGCCATCAACGGCTTGATAGTTGTTCGGACCGGTTTGCCATCATTTATTGTCACGCTCGCATTTTTGTTTATTCTGCGTGGCTTCACCATATTCATCCCGCAAACTATAGAACGTAAAACAATTATCAGCGGCATTCGTGATGCCGCAGAAGGCGATTGGCTCGGACCTGTTTTCGGAGGAACCATCGGTAAGCCTCTTTTCCAGTGGCTGGGTGATGCCGGCATGATCGAAACGTTTCAGCGCGGCAACCGCGCCGGACAGCCGGTAGTAGACGGCATACCTATGCTGGTAGTCTGGGCAATTGCATTGGTTATCTTTGGACATATCCTTTTAACCCGCACTCGATTCGGCAACTGGATCTTTGCTGCAGGTGGTGACGCAGAATCTGCCAGAAACTCAGGTGTGCCAGTGAGTCGGGTAAAAGTATTAATGTTTGTTTTTACCGCTTTCTGCGCAACAGTTTTTGCAACCTGTCAGGTAATGGAATTCGGTTCAGCGGGTGCGGACCGCGGGCTGCTGAAGGAGTTTGAGGCGATCATTGCTGTCGTAGTTGGCGGCGCACTTCTCACCGGTGGGTATGGCTCGGTAATTGGTGCGGCACTGGGTGCACTAATTTTTGGTGTGGTACAGCAGGGGCTTTTCTTTTCCGGTGTAGACAATTCGCTGTACCGTGTATTTGTCGGTGTGATTCTGCTGGCTGCAGTTATTCTCAACACCTATATTCGGCGCCTCATCACGGGAGAACGATAATGACTGCTCCGGTTATTGAGATGCGCAACATAGAAAAACACTTTGGTTCAGTGATCGCACTGGCCGGGGTGTCATTAGATGTGTTTCCAGGTGAATGTCATTGTTTGCTTGGTGACAATGGAGCAGGTAAATCAACGTTTATTAAAACCATGTCAGGCGTGCACAAGCCTACCGCCGGGGAAATTTATTTTGAGGGATCGCCGATGATATTCAGTGATCCAGCGGCAGCTATAACAGCAGGTATCGCTACTGTTCACCAGCACCTCGCCATGATACCGCTGATGTCGGTAACTCGAAATTTCTTTATGGGAAATGAACCGATCAAAAGTTTTGGGCCGTTTAAACTCTTTGACCAAAAACTCGCTAATCGCGTCACAATGGAACAAATGAGTACGATGGGTATCAATCTACGCAGCCCTGATCAGGCTGTAGGTACTTTGTCCGGAGGAGAACGACAGACCGTTGCAATCGCCCGTGCAGTTTATCTCGGTGCAAAAGTTTTGATTCTGGATGAACCAACATCGGCGCTGGGTGTACGGCAGACTGCCAATGTACTGGCAACCGTAGACAAGGTACGCAAGCAGGGAATTGCTGTTGTATTCATTACTCACAATGTCCGTCACGCGGTTGCTGTAGGTGATAGATTCACGGTACTCAATCGTGGCAGAACACTTGGCACCGCGCAAAGAGGCGAAATATCACCGGAAGAGTTACAGGATATGATGGCTGGTGGACAGGAAATGGTGTCACTTGAAAGTTCCCTGGGTGGAACCGTATAGATGTCTCCAGACGCAACTCCGCAAATGCTAAAAGAATCTTATAACAGGCAACCGGTTCCCACGGAAACGGATCATTGAAGCAGGTTGTTTTTTATGAATATAAATCGAGGTATTCTTAACTTACAATTAGATTTCTTCCTGCCATTGTGGCGCAGGGTATTATTGGTGACAGCTTGTGCAACATGGGCATTGGTTGAATTTGTCTTTGGTGCCGATCTGTGGGGCGTGATAGTTGGTAGCGTTGCTGTTTCTGCTGCCTGGCAATTCTTCTTTGACGGCTGGCCCCGGCCCGATTCACAGCCCGATTCACAACCCGATTTAATGACACCGTCTGATAGAGATCTGCATTAATTTTTAAGTTCATGTGTATTTTCTGCGTACATGGGTTTGAAAGCAAATGTCAGTAACTCTAAAAGACGTTGCAAAGGAAGCGGGGGTTT
>CAYLZS010000334.1:0-9113 GCA_964388065.1 uncultured Granulosicoccaceae bacterium | reverse complement strand
TGATTATGCTGAAGCTCGGTCAGACAGACAAAGCGTTGCATGCCTTTGAGCGGGTGCTCGATATTTCACCGCAGAATGTTGGTGCGAGTAAAAGCGTTAAAGAGCTTGAGACTAAGATGGGGCCTAGTATTTAGTTTTGTCTTGTTGGATGGTTTTTATCTGGCCAGTTGCACTTTGTGTGGCTGGCTTTTTAGTTTTTGGTTGTCTTTTTTTTTGGTTTTTTATCGTTCTGACTTGCCATCCATGGCGTTTTTATTCGTCCCATCCCTGGGACGAATAAACACGGCAGGGATGGCACGCCTACTCGTCAAGACTAAATAACAAGTCAAAACGTCAAGCAAGAGCAAGAGCAAAAAAAACAAAGATTAAATCTTCCCCTTCCAGGGCACCAACCACCCCTCAAGTAAGCGAATACCAATATCAATCAAAAACCCGATAACACCAATAAGTATAATGCCCACAATAACTATATCGGTAAGCTGAAATTTAGACGCCACCATAATCATCATACCAAGCCCCTTCTCAGCCGCTACCAACTCTGCCGCTACCACCGTACCCCAACAGACCCCCATAGCCACACGTGAGCCGGTAAATATTTCCGGCAGCGAGTTAGGTATGATCACCTTCCGTAAAATTTGCCACTTGCTCGCGCCAAGTGAATACGCAGCATGCACCTTTGATATCGCCACCCCCGAGACACCTGAGCGCGCAGCAATAGTCATGATCCAAAGTGCAGCGAGAAACAGAAGTATTACTTTGGACTGCTCGCCAATACCAAACCAGATAATCATTAACGGTATTAGTGCCAGCGGTGGTACAGGACGCATAAATTCAACTATCGGATCAAACCAGCCTCTGGCCCAGTTGGTCAGTCCCATTGCATAGCCAAGGGGAATACCCAGAAGTGCGCCAAACAAGAATCCCAGTAGTACACGTTGCAACGATGCCCAGGTATGTTCCAGCAACGTGAAATTGCGATAACCATCTGCATTCAATTCAAAAAAGCGCGAGCTGGTCACTTCAGGTGCCGGTAAATACAGACGCGCCATTCGAAAACCGGTTGCAGGCTGAAAAAACACACCGCCCTTAGGGGTTAATGCTAACTCGCCCTCCGGCAACACTATTTTTTCTCCCGGATTTACAGGCTCACCATTATAGTGAGTAATTTTCGCTCCATCCTTTTTACCAAACTCATCATTTCTGAATACGTTAATAACCTTCGATCCGTAGCGCGGGATAATCAAACTATCGTTTTTTGCAAAACCCTCTCCCTCTTCAATTTCGGGTTTTGGTGGCAGTGGTAACGCTTTACCATTTTCATCTTTTAAGAGCTGTAAATCTTCGCGATGCACTAGTAACGTCACCGTTGCATCATCGGTTTCGCCGTTTTCAAGGGTTGAGGTATAAGTGAAAGTAGCATCACCATCGAATGGACCTTTTGCTTTTGGCAATGGCAGCGACGAATTGGTAAACGCCACCCACAAAAAAAATATCGCCAATACCGAAAGTACACTGGCTATACGGTTTGCGCGCACCGCACTTTCATCACCGAAAGTAACGGTTTTAAGCGAGGTATAATCTTCTCTTGAAAAGAAATTTCGGGTAGCCCAGGTTACAACCAACAGGCTGCCAATAAAAAGCGTGCAATAAACAACAAGAACAATGATACCGGTCATGGCGTGTCCTCCGTACGGCCCATTATTTCTTCTTCCATTTCCCAAATCATGGCGAGAATTTCTTCACGCGTTTTTGTATAGTCCGGATGCTTTTTAACTTCTCGCAAATCGTTGCCAACACCCATATCTGCAAACGGAAGACGATATTCTTTGTGAATGCGACCGGGGCGTGGTGCCATAACCAGCAGTCGCTCGCCTAACAACAGTGCTTCCTCTACAGAGTGGGTTATAAGGATGATGGTTTTGCCAGTCTCTTTCCACAGATCCAAAACCAGTGACTGCATCTTTTCACGCGTTAGTGCGTCGAGCGCTCCCAGCGGTTCATCCATTAAAATAACATCGGGCTCATTCGCCAGACAACGCGCCAGCGCAACTCGTTGCTGCATACCACCAGATAACTCGTAGACCATTTTTTCTTTAAAGTCCTGCAGACCAACTATATCTAATAGTCGATCGACCGTTTTTGCACTCTCTTTGCGCGACACTCCTTTCATATCAGGTCCAAACGATACGTTGCTCCGAACGCTCATCCATTCAAACAAAGCACCTTGCTGGAAGACCATGCCACGCTCAGGCCCTGGTCCGATCAGTGTTTCATCATTTAAAACAATTTCGCCTTCAGTTGGCACCAGGAAACCGGCAATAATATTTAGCAGCGTGGTTTTGCCGCAGCCGGAAGGCCCGAGCACACTCAGGAGTTCACCCGATTTAATATCGAGACTTACGTTCTTGAGCGCCTGTACCGATCCGCCTTTAGGCAGGTCAAACCTCATGGAAATATCGTTTATCAGTAAACCTGACACTCTGATTGGTTCCTTGTTTTGCGTTAGCCTGAATAGTTAAAAACAACGGCTTAAAAAAAAAGCGGCCCCATGGAATCACAGGGCCGCCATACTGCACAGACAAAAAAACGTATTACAGGTCTTTTGCTGAATTCAGAGGATCAACATTTACGTTGTCTTCATAACTGTCTTTTGCAGCATCTATAGAACCGGCGTTAACGAAAACGTCAGCAACGCCTTTCATGAACTCCTGTGCGCCGCCACCAAGCCACTTGTCGGAAAGTTGATCATCAACGCCCGGGAATACGAAAGTAGACATAGTAGACAGCGTATCTTCTTCAGACATACCGGCATCTTTTGCAATTGCAGTCAGCATGTCAGCCGGCTGACCTGCAGCCCACTGATCATTCGCCTTTGCAGTCACAGAAAGGAACTTGGCAACAACATCAGGGTTTTCAGCAACGAATGCAGACGGTGCAGTACTTACGTCGAATACCAGGATACCAAGCTCTTCTTTTTCAGCACCAGTAAGTAGAATGTTGCCGGACTCCGTCATACGACGCAGAGCGCCGCCCCAGCCACAAGCCATATCTACAGAACCCTGTGCCAGTGCAGCCTGACCTTCAGCAGGAGCCATATCAACAACGTTGAGTGAATCCAGTTCTACGCCGAAGTGAGTCATTTGCTTCAGGAAGCCATAGTGTGCTGCAGTACCCAGAGGAACAGCGACTTTCTTACCAGCAAGCTCGGCCGCTGAGTCCTTGTCAATTTCCAGTGCAGATTGAACAACGCAGTTGTCGTTATCCGAGTAGGAAACTGCAACATCAACAATTTGCAGATCCTGACCAGCAGAAGTTGCTACAACGAACGGAGGTACACCCTGTGATACAGAGATGTCGATATCACCCGACGCCATTGCTGCAGACATTGCAGTACCGGTATCGAATGCGGTCCAGTTTACTTTCAAGCCAAGCTCTTCGTCATAAGTGCCAGCTACTTTCGCTGCCTGAAATGGCATTGGCCACTCAAGGAAGTAAGCAACATTAAGCTCGTCTAGTGCCGCCGCTGACTGGGCACCTGCCAGTAGTGCAGCACCTGCTGCCGCGTGAATCAGTTTTGATTTAATGCTCATATAGAGTTGTCTCCAGACTGGTGTGTGTGGCGCAGGCCACAAAATAAAGGCTCATACGTGCGATACAGAGCGCATAAAACTACCCTGTGACTACCCGGGCTAATACCCCTGGGCTTTACTGCAGGCATCTACAGGGTATTGCTACTCCCTAATCGCCGTCTTGAATCCTGTGCGTTCAGCTCAAACGAGCAGCAACAAGTCAGTATCGCAACTCCATCCTCGCTTTTCAACGACAACAGGCTCAAATTGCGGCTGAACAAGTGATTAAGATCACGAATTGAGTCTATCAGCGTGCAGAGTCAGGAGTTCTGTCTGAGTGCGCCGGATTCTGTTTAGGAACGTCGACCAGTCGTTTAGAAGATAGCAATCTGATCGCACGACACCAGTCTATGCTGACATGGCTGAACTGTGGCCCAATCAATAACGCGATGTGGACTAGTGCAGAGACGGAGTCTCACGTCTGCTATGGCGGATTGCGATGCTTATAGTTAAGGAAGTAGCAGTGAAGAGTCAGGAATTAATTTGTTGCTATGCATTGTGTAAAGCAACCGGAGTATCTCCGAGACAGCATCAAACAATTATTGCACTCAGTGCTGGTGTCCACCCGGGCCATGTGCATGACGATGAGACACTTCATCCATGGTTGCCTCACGCACATCGACCACTTCAATATCAAACTTCAGTTCTTTACCAGCCAACGGATGGTTCGTGTCGACATCGACATTGTGCCGACCAACCTTTACAACGGTGGCATTAACCTTACCGGTTTTGGCGTTCACTGTTACCAGCTCACCCAACTTCGGTTTTTTTTGACCGATTAAATGTTTAACCGGCACACGCTGCACACTGTTATCTCTTCTTAGTCCGTAACCATTTTCCGGTGGCACTTGCACGGAAAATTTGTCTCCGGCGACTTTGCCTTTCATAGCATCTTCAAGTCCGGGCAATATTCCGCGATGACCATGCAGGTAGAGCATGGGATCACCACCGCCGGAATCTTCTTTGTATTCACCACCAACCTCTTCCAGCTTGTAGTGAAAAGACACAACTGTATTGTTAGCGATCTGCATTGGTATTTTATTGCCTGCGTGAGATTGCAGCCCGCACAACACCGCTTTTAACATTGCGCGCAAGTTGTGGGTCAATCCTTATTCGTACATTGATCGACTCAGTTTTACCTGCTGCAAGCGTGCCTGAAACTCTTTCGGTTTTTTCAACCAGCTGGCCGTTAGCCGGATAGACTACCTTAAGTACTACACCATCAATGTTACGCGGAGTGTTGTTCTTAACTAACACGGTTATTAAACCTTCCTTGCTAACGCGCGGTTGAGTTGTAACGTACTTACCCGGATTGGAAGATAAATCCAGGTCGACCAATGAACCGAGTGCTTGCTGCCCCGCCGCACTCTGGTGTGCCGCTGCCTTAGTGTAGCTGGCAACCGCCTGCTCCCGCTGCCCGTTCACCCTCGCTATATTGCCTAAAGCATTGTGAGCATTTGCAGTTGGAAGCAGCTCAAGACTGCGATTCAATGAAGCAGTCGCTGTGCGGAAGTCGCGCAGTTGTTCACTGACCAAACCCTTTTGCAGGTGATAATAAAAGAAACTGTCGTTCGCACGGATAGCACTATTGTAGTGAGCCAGCGCTGCACGGGGGTTTTTGCCGGCAACTTCCAGATCACCCAGCATTGAGTGGAAGTGCCCTTCGTTCGGTTCAATACTGATCGCACGCCTTACCAGCGACCGCGCGCTGGCAACATCGTCTTCGGCAAGAGCTTTTTTCGCTTCATCATAAGCTTCGTATGCAGGCTTTGCTTTTATCAGGCTACTGATGTTCTGCCGGTATCTTTCTGCCCCGGTTTCCCCGGTCACGTTCAATTCAGCCACTATTGCACGGTTGTTGGCCAAACGCTCAGCTGAAGGAGGATGACTGGCAAACAATCCGGTTACAAAATCCTGACGCCGGTCTCCAGATAGCTGCAAAAACGTTTGCTGCAGATCGACAGCACCCTGAGGATCATAGCCTGCAGCCACCATATACTTAATGCCGAATTTATCAGACTCACGCTCAGCATCTCGACCATAGCGAGTGTTGATAAGCTGCGCACCGACATTCGAACCCAATTGAGCAAGATTTGAATATTCTTTACCAGCCGTGGCGATAGTCGCGGCAAGTATCCCACCCTGCAACAACACACCGCGGGTTAAACCACGTTTACCATGCCCGGCAGCCGCATGCACAACTTCGTGCCCCAGAACTGCTGCCAGTTCAGCTTCACTGGAAAGTTCGGTCAGCAGCCCTCGGTTTATCGCAATCTTGCCACCTGGAAGCGCCCATGCGTTGGGCACGCTGGAGTTAATCACTCTGAATTCATACGGCAGTTCGCGATCACTGACTGCGGCAACCCGCTGGCCCACTTTATTAACGTACCGCTGAATTACCGGGTCAGCGAGATAGTCGCCACCCTGCGACTGGCGCGTTGGGGAGTATTGTTGCTTGCCAACACCCAGCTCCCACTCTTCACCGACAAAACTGAGTTCATTTTTGCCTGTAACCGGGTTGGTAGAACACGCAACCAACGTTGCGAACAGGCCCAGAAGAAGTCCGAATATTTTCATTTGCCAATAATTCCAGATAATTACCCTGCCAATATTACATAAGTAACTGACATTTGGCTGTATTTCGATGTTAAACCGTGTAAGCACGGGGGTCGTAAATCACTGTAATCAGCAACCCTGGAAACACATGCAAAACACGCGCAAAACCATCACCACTTGCCAACCGGTCACCCTGTTCTGTAGCCGAAATTGTTAGATTCAACCCCGGATGCAAAACCCGCCGATCAACCATTCCCCAGGCACAACTCTACTCACATTTGCTGGCGTCAATAATGCTGTTGTTTGGGAACTACTACCATTGTCAGGGCTTATCCGAGGTCAGATCACCAGCCGATCCTGCCAGATACCTGCAAATTGCTTGCAGGCTGCCAAAGCGCTGACAACCGTGCTGCAACTTCCGGCAATACTTTACTGACACCGTATGGCCGCGCCTGTATGAATAATATGAAGACTTTGAAATACCGAAAAGATATTGACGGGTTGAGAGCAGTAGCGGTGATAGCCGTTTTACTTTTTCATCTCGATCCAGGCTACCTGAATGCTGGCTATCTCGGTGTTGATATTTTCTTTGTGATCTCTGGTTACCTGATTACTCGGATCGTGTACACAGAGGTAGTGAGCGGAAAGTATACGTTTACAAACTTCTACGTGCGTCGCTCGAAACGCATTCTGCCACCACTGTACTTTATGGCGATCCTGACGCTTATCGCCGGCTACTTCATTCTACTACCGCTAGACTTTTACAAAACCGGTATTTCAGTACTCGGCGCTGTATTGTTTGTATCCAATATGCAGTTTGCGCTTAGAACAGGCGATTACTTTTCCTCCGATTCATCCGAGTGGCCGATGTTGCATACCTGGTCGCTCTCCGTGGAGGAACAGTACTACTTTGTTCTGCCCGTGGTTTTAATATTCTTCATAAGATTTCTAAAGTTAAATCTGACCGCAGTCTTATGCGTGGTAGCGCTTGCAAGCTTTGTATTGGCTGAGTTCATGTCAAGGAAAGAAGGTCTGACGAGCCTAAGCTACTATTTTTTGCTTACTCGCATGGGAGAGCTACTAGTAGGCTCAGTACTCGCGATCGTACACGCCAGGGGCACATTCGAGAAAAGCAATTCCAACATACTGGCCACTGTAGCCGCGTTAGTATTGGTCGGAACTTTGTTATTTTTTAACAAACAGCTGGTATTTCCAGGGTTCTCAGCTCTGTTGGCTTGCGTTCCAGTGGCACTGATCATTCACAGTCAGGACACGTGGGTAAACAGACTACTCGAAAACAAAGGGGTTGTATGGGTCGGGTTATTATCCTATTCACTGTACTTGTTTCATTGGCCTGTATTGGCTTTTGCCAGATATATCCTCAATACCACAGCGGGCTATTTGCATTTGCCACTAACCGCTCAGGTTGTTTGTCTGGCCCTCATTTTTACACTCAGCCTTGTTTCTTACTACGCAGTTGAACGCCCTCTGAGAAAGCTGAAAGTCTCAGGCATCAAAGCGCTGGTGTTGTACTTTTTTATACCAAGTACGATCCTGGCACTCCTGGCAGTTGGCGTAGTATTGAAGAAGGGCATGCCCGACCGACTAAATACCGCTACGATAAATACCGGACATCAGTTTAGTCACATTGACAAGGTCGAATGCCCCTCCCTGGTCAATCTTGGTTGCATCGGGGGAGACAAAACAAGCGATAAAGAAATAGTTCTCTATGGAAACAGCCACGCGCAACACTACTTCGAATTGATCTCTTTAATAGCCAAAGACAACGGAATGAGTGTGAAACTATACGCATCTGGCGGATGTGGACTAAAAAAGAAATCTTCCAAATGTGAATCACTTCGATCAGCTTACGACGCCGAAGCACAGCAAGGCATAGATATCTCACTTATTGCTTTTAGATGGGATCAAGATATCGAAGAGCAAGAGTTTCTAACAAAGCTCGACCTGTTGATCGAAAAAGCTAAGGCAGGATCAAGGAAAGTTATCGTGTTGGCCCAGCCGCCGCTATTGAATTTCAGCCCATCAAAACTCGAGAACTGCAACAGACTCGGCCTTGCATGTGCCAAACCAACAACTTCAGTCAGTAACTTATACCCAAACTACAACAATGTGATAAAGAAAAGGGTGACAGAGCTTGGTGTCGAATTTTTTGACCCTTACACAACCATAGAGAATGCTGATCAATTATACGATGATGATAAATTACTATACTCAGACATGGATCATCTATCCGTATACGGTGCTAAGTGGCTTTATGAGCATTTGGCTAAACAGAGTATTGAACTACTGAAGGACTGAACGGTTGAACGACTGGAATGTACGGAAACAAGCGATCACGCGTGTTTAACAGGGCTTAAGTGTTGTTCTCGGTAACCGCTGATCTGGCGGTTCGTCCGGAAAGCTCTTCAATACTTTATCTTCGCAACTGCCTAACTGATAATCTCCCTGTCCGCGGCTTTCCTTCCTGCTATTCTATAGCGACGTTAAATCGCTATGGATTATCACCATGACATTTTCTCTGGTCGCACGCTGCAAAGATACCGGCATGTTCGGCATCGCCATTTCGTCATCCTCTCCGGCGGTTGCGGCGAGATGTTCATGGGCTATGGCCGGCGTCGGTGCCGTTGCATCACAGAATGTCACTGACCCGTCACTGGGTCCTGCAACACTTACGTTAATGCAGAAAGGCGCTGATGCATCTGCTGCCCTTGCAGAAATCACCTCAACTGCACGCTTTATCGAACACCGCCAACTGTTGGCAGTGGATAAACACGGTAACACCAGCATTCATTCAGGCACCAAAGCGCTTGGAACGGTCGCGGAGCTTGCCACAGATCACGCAGCATCTGCCGGTAACTTACTGGCCAATAAAGAAATACCAGAAGCAATGGTCAGTGCGTTCCAGAC
>CAYLZS010000333.1:0-35314 GCA_964388065.1 uncultured Granulosicoccaceae bacterium | reverse complement strand
GCTACTTCTTCAGTTGAACCGGAAGTTACTTTCACGATATTAGTAATGCGATGATTTTTGTCACCCGGGTTAATGCGCTCCGGGCTATAGCCTGCATAAAAATCGACATTAAACTCTAACCCGGACTCACGTTCGAGGATCGGCACACATACTTCTTCAGTAGCACCCGGATACACGGTGGATTCATAGATAACTACGCAGCCTTTTTTAAGCACGCCGGCAATGGTTTTACTCGCCTGTATCAACGGTTCGAGATCGGGCTGTCTGAATTTATTGATAGGCGTTGGAACCGTAACGATGAAGACCTTGCAGTTTGCGAGTTCGCGAGATTCAGTGGTATAGGTTAGTTGCGTAGCTTCTGATAATTCATCCTGGCTAACTTCAAGTGTTCTGTCGGTGCCATTTTTCAGCTCTTCTATTCTGGCAGGCTGAATGTCAAATCCGACGGTAGGGCAGATTTTTCCGAACTCGATTGCCAGCGGCAGTCCGACGTATCCAAGGCCAATAATGCCTATCTGGTCGGTTGGATCAATCTGAAACATTCTAGTGGTCCGGGTATCTTGTTAGGTGGCCAAGGTCTTGTGCAATTCGGCGATGTTTCGCGCTGGTTCGCGCGGTAGTCTATCTTATGCATCGCTCATCCGTGCATATTTCAACTGGTTTGAAGCTGATTATAAATTGACTAAGCTACTAAATGCTTTGGTGTAATGACAATATACTCGTTTCGTGTTAGTGTATGGGGCGGTGAAAAGTTTGCACAACGAGTTAAATGGAGACTTAGTCAGGAAATAATTAGGTCTCATCGGTTGAACATTTCTCAAAGGCTGGCAAACTCCAATGTATCTATAGTGTTACACACAGCTAAAACCCTTTACGAGTAATTAATGGATAGCAGAAACTTGAAAATAGCTGCCAGAAGAGCAGCCCTTGCCTGTGTCGTTCCCGTTTGTCTTCTCAGTGCACCATCGGCCTTCGCGGTCGAAGCTGAGATATTTCCAGTGGGAGAAGCGGGTGCTATCGCTCCGCATCTGCAGCTGGATTTCGGCAATGACAACAATCCACTACGTGCTGACGAAGGCTCAGAGGATTCGTTCTATCTTCGTGTGCAACCCGATGTGAGATACCTGTTGCGACGGCGCAATAACCGTCTGGAACTGGGTTATGAAGGCGATTATTACCAGTATTTTCAGGAATATTGTCAGACTCAGGCGGGAGTAGCCCGACCAGGGGATTGTCTGCCAGGATCACCTACTTTTGATAGTGCCAGCTACTTCGACCAGAGGCTGTCGCTTGATGGTTTTCTTGAGGTTACCAGTCGCATTCGGGCGACAGCAGAGCTGTCATATGAAATTCAGCACCAGCCGCTCGGGACTGGCCTGTCTGCTAACAGCGGTGTTTTAGGTGCACTGACAACACCCGACGAATGGAACATAACCACAGCCAGAGCAGAGGTATCTTACGGGGCTTTTCAGGCCAGAGGAGAGGTCAGAGCCGGTGTGACAATCGCCGACAGAGAACTACAAACTGAATTGGCTACTGATCTAAGCGCTCAAAGCGACACGTCTGTCGCACCGTACGTTTCACTATTATATCGTCTCGGATCCCGTACGCAGGTATTTGGAACGGTTGGTCGCTCCGCAGTGCGAGACAGTGTTTCGTTTAACGCTGATGGTACCGAAGCTGAGAACCTGGAACGCGACATAACGCGCCTGACCTTTGGTGCAGAGCTGGACGCCTCGGCTGTGACGTCTGGAAGAGTATCCGTAAGCAGTATCACGGAAGATTTTCTGGCAGGAAATCGCGATCTGCAATTCCTGGGTTTTGATGTCAGTCTCGTTTGGCGCCCGCGTACATTTTCAACCGTGACAATCAGCGGCGGCAGACAGACCGAAAGCGGTCTGTTCGACGACGATATTGCAATTGCAACAACTCTCGATGCCAGGTGGGTTCACTTCTGGCGTGAGCGATTTTCATCGACTGTCGAAGTCGGATTCGTAAATAACGAGGACGTTGACGAGTTTTTTACACCAACCGAAGACAGCGATGCCGAAGACAACATCTGGTCTTTTCGATTTCAGGGTAACTACAACGTCCGCCGGTTCCTGGATATTGGTGGATTTCTCCTGATTGACACGCGTGACGGCACCGGCAGCTCCAGAGACTTTGAACGGACGCAAATTGGTATTACCGCAAACGCCACTATTTGACTTGTTTGTTAAGTACTTATTAAGCGACTACGGGTAGAGTGTTGTGTTGTTCACAACAATTTATACTTGAATAAGGCAAAACACTGCTTCGTTCATAGATTTCGCTCACAGCGACAGATATCATTGTGGACTGCCCATTCCGCAGCATTTTAGATGCTGCGGATGTCTCAAAAATGGATAGCAACCCGGATAGCAAATCAATGTCTAATATGTTCGAAAAAATGCGAAATGTGATGGATTCCCCCGCCCGTTTAGTTCGTGTGATAGCACTTGCGTTTGTCTCTTATTGTTTCAGTGGGCTTGCAATCGCTCAAGACCAGGCTGTTTCAGATCAGTATCAACTGCAGGCAGGTGATGTAATTTCCATTCAGGTATTTGATGAGCCTGATTTGACCATGGAAGCTACAGTCGGTCAGTCCGGAGCAATCAATTATTCCTATCTTGGAACACTTGCGGTAGCAGGTAAATCTCCTGAGCAACTAACCGATGACATAACCGGCAAGCTGCGCGATGGTTATTTGAGGAATCCTTCAGTGAATATCACGGTTTTGAAGTATCGATCATTTTTTGTCGATGGCCAGGTAAGACGTCCCGGCAGTTATGGTTACGAGCCGGGGCTGACACTTGCCAAAGCTGTATCACTTGCAGGCGGAATGACAGACAGAGCTTCAAAACGAAAGATCTTTCTCACCAGAGATGTCGAAGGTAGTAAGAACCGCTACAGAGTTAAATTGTCTCAGCCAATTGAGCCGGGCGATGTTATAGAAATCGAAGAGCGTTTTTTCTAGCTATTATTTGATTAAGACCATTATTTGGTTTAACAATAGTGCTCATCATTACTGGTGAGCACTATTTAGTTGGCCAGTATCAAGGTGATCGCACAAAGCGCTGCTACCAGAACGCTGGTAGTGTCCTTTAGCGCGAATATCAGGGGATCTTCATTTACCTCTCCCCGATTTGCGAGAATCCATAATCTTCCCAGCCAGTAAGTAATCAGCGGGAACAGAAACCAGATGATTTTCGGATTGCTGTAGTACTGAGTGATAACCGGGCTATTGATATAGAGCCCCATAATAAAAACGCTCATGTATCCCAACGAAATACCAATTATTCTGACTGGTGCCATATCTTCTACGCGGTAACCTCTGCCACGTGCTGAAAGTTTGTTATTTGCCTGTAAGTTGTGCAGCTCTGAAAAACGCTTCACCATTCCCAGGCTCGAAAAAAGAAAAATCGAAAAACTTAAAAGATAGAAAGACAGTTCGGTTTCTATCGCTGCAGCGCCACCAATAACACGTAAAGTAAATAGTCCGCCGAGTGAGACAACGTCAATCATTAGCTTGGTTTTAAGATAAACCGAGTAAATGATTGTCAGGAGAAAATAGGTGGCTAAAGCTATCGCGCTAATTGCTGGTAAGAAGTAGCAGCCTGCTATGGCGAACATAAGCAGCAATGCACCGATTAAAGTCCCTTGTGACGCACTAAGCTGGCCACTGGCGAATGGTCTGTGGCTTTTGATTTTGTGCACGCGATCAGATTGTAGATCCAGCAAGTCGTTAACGATGTAGCCGAAGGAAGCAACGGCGGAGAAACAGCAAAACATAATGATGGTGCTTATTAAGGCATCGGTATTGGTAAACTGCTGGGAAGTTATTATTGGAACAAAAACTAACAAGTTTTTTAGCCACTGATAGGCTCGTATTGCTGTGAAGATTGTTTTTATGTCTGGCTTTGGTGTTTTGAATTGGCTTGTGAAGCCCTGAGGTATCTCGGCTTGTGATCCGACCATGTGCTTTTCGGCAGCATGTTCCCAGGTGCTGTCAGGAGTTTTTATACTGCCAATATAGTCGTAGGTTGTTATAGAACTATGCGTATTTAGATCTACAATCTTATCGAACAGGTTTTTTTCAGCCAAAATTCCATTTACCGTGTCAACTGACTCGGATGTATCCAGTATTAAACAGCGACCAGCCGATTTTTGTTCGACGAGGAACTCATAAACCTGCAGATTGAGCGGTACTTCGAAGTCGTTAAATGATTTGTCTGACCGCTCCAACTCGAGTCGTTGCAGATCGATCTGAGACGACATCAGCTGTTCGATTGTAGATTTTGCGCTGAATATGAGTCGCTCAGATTGGAGATCTGTTTTCAGCAGCGCTCCGTCCAGAGCGCAAATCAGAGGCTTGTTGTAGTCAGGTTTTGGCAACCAGAGCAACTCCACAAACTATTAGTGAAACACCAGCGAGCTTAAATATAGACATGGGTTCTGAAAGTACGAAGTACCCCCACGCAGTTACTAAGACAAATGACAAACCCAGAAACGGGTATGCATAACTGATATCCACTTTAGACAAAACCAGTAAATGCGATGCCATGCTGATTACCATAACCACCAGACCTCCCATCACAAAGACGTTGAGCAGAATGCTCGGTATTGCCTGTAGTATGCTGGCTGCCCCAAGCGATTCTATTTTGATTTGAGTCATGCCTTTTTTAAGCATAATCTGGGACAGGAAGTTAGACAGTACGGTGAATAGAATCAGCGGGATAAACTTTGACATTTCCAGCTCGGGTGTTGAGATCAGGGTTTATAATAAATATAGAAGAGGTTTCGAGGTCCAGGTCTGTCCGGGTACTCGCAATGCGTCCTTGTAATCCAGATATAAGACAATTCGATGCATGCGAATGTCTGGTATATATCGCCAATATATTGACCGTGCGATACGTCTCTCGAGGTACTAACCTTATTGACGATAGGTTTATCTACTGATGCTACGCAATTTTGCTGGAAATGCCCAGCCTGTCGAACGTCGACAGAAATGACACACTGGAAATAAGAAATTGAAACATATTATCACTGGCGGAGACGGATTCCTCGGTACCGAGCTTGCAAAAAAGCTCGTGGCTCGCGGCGAAAAAGTGCTCGCGCTGGACATCAAAAAAACCAGTTCTCCGCACTACGAACATATCGATTTCATGATGGTGGATATCACCGACAAGCAAGCGCTGGCGACAGTGCCTGTTGATGACGATGACATTGTTTATCACTTCGCTGCCAGATTGCTTGTACCGATCATAAAAAGGCCGGACCGCCACGAGTATTTTTTTAGTGTGCTGTATCAGGGAACTGAAAACCTGCTGGATTTCCTTGAGAAACAAACTGGCTGTCGCAAGGTTATCTACTACACCACAGATATGGTTTACGGCCATACAGTTGAAAATCCGCGACCTGAGTCGCATGCTCGTGTGCCACTCGGACCCTACGGAGATGCCAAGTATCAGTCGGAGCTGCTGTGCGAGCAATATCGCGAGCGCGGTTTTAATATTACGCTTTTCCGGCCACGGCTAATTATCGGCCCCGGTCGACTTGGAATTCTGGAATCACTGTTCAAGCTGATAGACAAGAGTCTGCCGGTACCAACCATTGGAGGTGGCAGGAATTTCTATCAATTTATCTCAGTAAGTGATTGTGCCGAGATTTGTCTTGCGGCAGTCGAGAAAGGGGTGCCGAATGAGGCCTACAATGTTGGTTCTCTTAATCCGCCAACCGTGCGTAAATTACTCAAGACACTGATTAAGTCTGCGGGTAGTAAGTCTCTGGTTATTCCGACACCCGCTTTTGCTGTTAAGTTTGTATTGGGTCTTTTGGATAAGATCAATAAGCCCTTACTGGATCCGGAGCAATATCTGATCGCAGATGAGACTTGCATATTGTCAATGGAGAAGGCGAAGAAGGAACTTGACTGGGAACCTAAGGATGATGACATTGAAATGCTGATCGCAGCGTACGACTCCTGGAAGAATCCCCAGAGCTAACGGCCTGTTTGTTAGAGCTAAAGGTCTATTCGTTGTCAACCCGGCGCATTGATATGAGTGTAAGCAGTGAGTGATTCCTGGGGTAATCTGTATAGACCCATACAGGACACTGTGGCGCTCAATTGGCGAACTGATTCAATAGCCGCCAAAGATCAGATGCTGGCTGTCGGAAATCGTCGCAGTTACGGTGATGTGTGTGTCAATGATGGCGGTACCGTTATTGATCTGTCTTGCTTAAATAAATTTATCGCTTTTGACAGAGCAAATGGAATCCTGCGGTGTGAGGCGGGAGTTACTCTGTGGCAGGTAGCAAAATTCTGTGTACCGCAGGGATGGTTTTTACCGGTTACACCCGGCACCGGCTTTGTAACGGTAGGTGGTGCAGTTGCTAATGATGTGCATGGTAAAAATCACCATGTGTCAGGGAGCTTTGGTTGTTTTGTAAAGAGTCTGGGTTTGCGTCGTTCAAAAGAGGGTGATCTGACGTGTAGCGGGACTGAAAATCCCAGTCTGTATGCGGCGACAATCGGTGGCCTGGGTCTTACAGGCACAATTACCTGGGTTGAAATCCAGTTAAAGTCGATGCGGAATTCGTTGATGGACGTTGAATCTATCGAATATAACAGCTACGAGGAATTTCTTTCTCTGTCTTCTACATCTGAAAATTCTCATGAATACTGTGTGTCGTGGATTGATTGTCTTTCGAATACTGGACGCGGTGTTTTTTTTAGAGCCAATCACGCAGACACAGGCAGTCTTGATGCATCACTAGATAATCGTGCACGGACTGTCCCGTCCATTGTCGGTGCCGGCTTCCCGCTGGTAAATCAGCTTAGTCTAAAGTTATTTAACAAAGTCTACATGCGTACGCATTCCGGAACGCGTAGTTACAATGAGACTATTGCAAAGTTTTTTTATCCGCTCGATTCACTTTTGCACTGGAATAGAATCTATGGGCGTAAAGGTTTCTACCAGTTTCAATGTGTGGTGCCGTATGATAACGCGTCAGTGTTGACTGAAATATTGGCAAAGATATCAAAAGGCAGGCAGGGTTCATTTTTATCCGTGCTTAAAACAATGGGGAGTATCAGTTCACCAGCATTGCTTTCTTTTTGTCGGCCGGGAGTGACGCTCGCACTCGACTTTCCTAACCGAGGGGCTCGCACCAGGAATCTGCTTGCTGAGCTTGAAAAAATAACAATGGAAGCGGGTGGGGCAATATATCCGGCAAAAGATGCGACCATGAGCCCAGACACGTTTGAACAATCCTTTCCCAAGCTATCAGATTTTACTCAGTATATTGATCCGGCATATACCTCCTCCTTCTGGCAGCGAGTTCAGGGTACATGAAAAACCTGCTTATTTTAGGCGCAACGTCTGGTATTGCCCAGGCTTACATTAATCGAGTGGCAAACAAGTTTGAAAAAATTGTGCTGGTTGCCCGCGATGCTCAGAAGCTTGCACAGTTGTCGTCCCATGTTGCGACTATTAGCAAGGCGACAGTATCAGTTGTTGAGTCTGATCTGTCCGCTAGCAGCAGGCATGAAGAATTGATCTCCAGCGTCGTTAGCCAGATGGGTTCTATAGACTGTGCGCTAATCTCCTATGGTCAGTTGACTGATCAGAGTCGCTGTATCGACGATGCAAGCTATGCGATGGAGCAATTCAATGTCAATGGCACAAGTACAATTTCACTTAGCCTGTATCTGGCGCGTCAAATGACAACACAAAATAGTGGTACGCTCGCGGTCATTGGCTCAGTAGCCGGGGATAGGGGTCGGAGAAGTAACTACTGTTATGGCGCAGCGAAAAGTGCTGTTGAGAGTTTCCTTGCCGGACTGCGTAGTGAAATACAGAAACACAATGTACATGTGCTCACCATCAAACCCGGGTTTGTCGATACACCAATGACCAGCAATATTAAAAAGGGTGCGCTTTGGGCAAGTGCTGATAAAGTTGCATCCGACATAGATCTGGCGATACAAAAACGTAAAAACCTGTTGTACACACCCTGGTTTTGGCGCTATATCATGTTGATAATTAAGTCCATACCTGAATTTATTTTTAAGAAGCTTCCGCTTTAATACACATTCAATTTAGGCATCTGCAATAGTGTTGGCGCAATCCACAAACAGAGAAATCAAAATCGCGGTGTTTGATCTTGATGGCACCATTACCTGTAAAGATACCTACGTAGACTTTCTTATTTTTTGTTTATTGAACAGGCCATCGCGAATTTTTTGTGGTGGTGCTTTGGTGTTTTATCTTCTTGTACACAAAGCAGGTCTAAGATCCAACCACTGGCTGAAGGCCAAATTCCTTGGCACCGTAGCAGGCGGATTGGGAGGCGAGAAACTCGAAAAAATATGCGTGGAGTTCTGTGCCAGGACAGTGAAAAATAACTTCAAAGCGGAAGCTCTCTCTGAACTAAACAGGTTAAAAGAGCAGGGCTTTCTACTGGTTTTAGCCACCGCGAGTTTTGATTTTTATGTAAACAGGCTTTTTACTGCACTCAATATGGACTACCTGCTCTGTACCAGAGCTGCATTGGATAGTACAGGGATGCTAACCGGAGCACTGGACGGCCGGAACTGTATTGGTGCGGAAAAAGCACGCCGATTGCAGCAACTGTGTGAAGCCAATAATTGGCAATCAATCCAGCTTGCCTACAGCGATGATATTGTAGATTTGCCTTTGTTTCAGATGGCAGATAAAGCGCTGGTGGTTGATCCTAAACCGTTAACCGACTCCAGGGCCGTTGCCCTGGGGTATCAGATACTCATTTGGCGTTAGTGGTCAACTAGGCTGCTTTGACTTCGGATTTGACCTTGCCCGTTAACTTCGATTGTGAGTGTATAGCCTCATCTGCGTAACCGTAATGGTCGTAGTAACCCTGATAGTCCATATCTCCGCCGTATGCTGCGAGTTTTTTAAGGTTAACTTGTGACACCACGACTCCGGTGACATCAATGTCGGCACTTTGCATGCGTTCTATACCACGTGCGGCGACATCAATCGGGGTGGAATTTGCTTTTACTGCGTACAAGACAGCATCTGCCAATTGTCCCAGCAATAATGCGTCACTGACTGCCTGGACAGGTGCGCTGTCAATAATTATTCGATCGTAGCGATTGCGCATGTGACCAATTAATCGGGAAAATCTTTTTGAAGTTAACAGATCCAGTGGTTTTTGGGGTATTGCGCCCGCAGGAATTACATCAAGATTTCCAACGGTTTTTCGATTGATGCATTGAGTAAACTTGGCATCACCCTGTAGCAACTGAGCCAAGCCAAAATTGTTCTTAAAATCAAATGCTCGCTGCAGACTGGGCCTTCTTAAATCACATTCTATGAGCAGAACTCGCTCAACACTGGAGAGAGAATACGCCAGATGACTTGCCAGTGTTGATTTTCCCTCTGAGGGCAGGGCAGAGGTAACCATGATTACCTTGTGTGGTTGCTGCAAATCTTCAAGGCAAATGCTGGTTCTGATTGTTCGAATGCATTCTTCGAATGCCCGTTCGTCAGTTGTCTGTGATCCGGGTACCAATGCTGCTGGCTCCGCATTTGCGGATTTTTGTTTCGGTACCAGTGGCAAGATACCGAGCATGGGTGCACCCAGTTTGTACTCTACATCTTCGGTGCTACTGATGGTTCGATTGGAAGTTTCTCGTAACAACGCTACAGCCATAGAGGCCGAAGCAGATAGCAGAAGCGTCAGCAGTGTTATCAACACTTTTTTCGGGCTGATCGGGTCCAGGGGTGTTTCGGCATATTCTACTATTTGGGCATTGGTGGTACCTGTCTTGTCTGCCTCAACTACTTCCCTGTTTCGTATGTAGAAAGTGTCATAGAGTTCCTGGTTAATTTGTACTTCGCGCTCAAGGTGCAGCAGCTCTACGCTTGATCGTGCACTCTGTTGTAATTGTGTTTTTCCTGCGTTGAGAATTTCACGCAGCGAATTTTCCGTTTGCCGGGTAAGGAGGTATTCCTTTTCAACACTGTCGACCAGGCTATTAATTTGGCTGTGAAGGTTGGATCTTGCGGTGTTCTGTCTCGAGATCGCGTCAATGACTTTCGGATGCTTGTTTCCGTAGCGATTCCCGAGTTCATCTAAAAGTGACTGTGATTGCTGAAAGTCGATTTTATAGCGGCGAACCATTTCGTTGGAGTCAATAGACGGCAAGCTCAGCAGGGCGTTGATCCCCCCGGATTTGGTTTTATTGACTTCATCGTAGAGAATTTTTGCGTAGGCAGCTTTACTTTTGGCCTCGAGCAACTTAGTGGTAATTATCCCGATCTCCTGTTCGCTCAGGCGAGTGTTATCTCCCTGAATATCGACCAGCCCGTTGGCTTCTTTGTAGCTGAGCAGTTGGTCTTGAGATTGTTCTAGCTGAAATTTTAGCTGAGTTAATCTTTCTGTGAGCCAGACTGTTGCTTTCTCACCCATCTCAATTCTTGAATCTCGGTAACTGAGTATGTAGGTATCTGCTATTTTGTTGGCAACCCGGGCTGCGAATATCGGATCAGTTGAGTCGAAACTGATACGTACCATATTTGTTTTTTTAATTGGTACAACCCGTGTGCGATCAATGAACCGATTGACGACCTTTTGATGCTCTATCGAGACGGGCTCTAATGAGTCGGAAATATTATCAGTGCTGTCGGTTGTATTGTTCGATGATTGTGCCTGCAAAAGCGAACTAGCTGAAAGTGAATCGGCTGAAGATAAACCAGCAGGAGTATCACTTTCCCTGGCTTCGTTCAACTCGGGATGGTTATACAAATCCATCTCTTTCACCACACGGCGAGCAAGCGCTTTAGATTTGATGAATTCGAGTTGAGTCCGGTAATACTCCTTATTTTTTGTGTCTATGCCAATGATCTTATCGAGATCCATCGGTATTGTCTGTTGAGTTTCAATCAGGAGTGTAGAGGTCGCACGATATACCGGCGCGATAGCAGATACCAGTAAGGCTGAGATGCTTGTCAGTAGTAGTGTGACGGTAATGATCGACCATCGGTGTTTACGTAGAATTTTCACGTACTCACGGAGATCGATCGCATCTTCACCGAAATCGGTGACAAATTCCTGAGAGCGTGGTTCTGCACCCTTTGAAGCCATGGTAATCCTTGTATATGAGCTAGTGCGCTACCGGTCCGTTTTACGTGCCGGGATTTTGAGAATAGTTATTAAAAAGCACTGCTGTATTTATAGTCGAATTTGTTCAAAGTGCAGTGCCGCCCATGATCCGCGGCAGTCGAATATCCAGGTTGTTTAACTCAAAGTTCTGGTTGCCACTCAAGTCAGCACTGCTACCTTTATGGGTACCAGAACGAGGTGAGTGGGTTAAGAATGTCAGGTTTGCGGAACCTAAAATCTGTGCTACCAATTTTTCTAATTTGCCTGATGGTGCCTTGCAATATGGTTGCGGCTGAGGAGCGGCTGAATAAAGCTATTCGGCTTGAGAGTCACCTGTTGGGGCACCTCGACTCAATGTGGAATCCTGCGTTACGTAATAAGTGGAAAGAGTCTGGATTTAGCATCAGCAACTCCACCAGCACACAAGGTACACCGCCGTTGCTGGATAGCATCACAATGGCGAAGAAGTCAGAACGTCGTGTCGATGCGAATCTTCTGGAAATGTCTCTTCACGATGTGATTTCACGGTGCGAGAGTGGAGACCTTAATCTTCTACCTCTCCATCAAGTTCTTCCGGACGGGGTGACATTGGCAGATTATGTCTGGAACGGCGTTCAGCCTTGTGCAATTGGCCACTCTGTGTGGGCGACCTACCCGGTCTTTGATACAACAAGATATATCGATAGGTCAGCTCCGGTGCTGATGCAGGATTTTTTTAATACAACTGCCTATCCGGGTAAGCGAGCGATGAAAAAGTCCCCTCAAGCGATCGTTGAGTGGGCTCTGCTTACCAGCGGCATCCCGCGACGGGATATTTATAGGGCGTTGTCGTCAGACAAAATCTGGCCTTTGATTGAAAAAAAATTACAACAATTAGCATCGGAGATTATCTGGGTTGATACAGACCAGGAGGCGCTTGAATTGCTCGATAGTGGTTCAGCCAGCTTTGCGATGGTATCCAGCTATAATCTGGTACGAAAAATCGCTGAAAACAATAAACTGCGTCGATCGTCAGATCATTATGGTGTCATTTGGAATCGAGCTGTTGCGCACATGAGCTTTTTGGCAATACCAAAAAACTCTGAAGCAGACGGTGTACTGGATTTCCTGCGATTCATTATTGATCCGATTCGCAATCTGCAAATGTCTACAGCGCTGGGATATGCTCCGGTCAGTCGCGGGCATGCCTCTCTCATTAACGAACGCTATCGCAGGGCATTGCCAGTGGACAGCAATACGGATGATTTGCTGTGGGGTAATGATAAATGGTGGCGTGAGCAGGGTGGTGAAATAGAGGAGCTATTCCAGTCATTTGCCGAGCGAACTTTTCAATTGGAGACAGCGCAGAAAGGAAAAAATATTTTTGATGGTTAAAAGAACTTTTATTGATGAGCTCTGATACTAAAAGCGACACTAGCTGCAGGGAAAAATAACACTTTCATCGATATATTTTAGTAACTCAGTGTGTACGATATTGTAGCTTTCCTGCTCAATTTCACTGCTGAAAGATACTTGAGAATCCTGCTCGGTTAATGGCATTGAAAACAGTTTTTCCCGAGGGTAGAGCTTTACCATTTTTCTAAAAAACGGTTTTGGTAATCGGAACATGCCATAACTTACTGAATGAATCTTTTCAGCGTCGATTGAAGAAAATATTTTTTGCAGAAGCGCTTCATAGTCAGTTTGCAGCGAGTGAGAAAAAATAATCGGGTCCAGACGCAATCCGATTTTCCAGCCTTTTTTTTGCAATTTCTGTATCGCATTAATACGCTTTTCAATCGCCGGTACACCTTTCTCCAGTGTCTTTGATATCTTCTCGGGTGAAAAGCTGAATGCAACAATACAGTTGGGAATAGCCTCTCGATTGAGTAGCGAGCGAATCTGGGTACTTTTGGTTCTTATTTCCATATATGCCATTGGCAATTTTTCAAACTGATTCAGCGCTTCGTGCATAAATCCGGTTACAGGCTCCATAGCCATGCTGTCGCAGTCGTAACCTGAAAAAAACCACGAAGCTGCAGATGACTCAGATGTTGTTACTGCGATTTGATCAAAGAAATCCTCGTAGTTTACAAATACCACGTAATTTGCTGATCTATACATACCCTGCAAAAAGCAGTATCGACAGTCGTACATGCAGTTCAGCATGTGAGAGAAGTAGTAATTTCTATCGCCGCCTATTCCGTAGCCGACGGGAGTCGGCAGCACATGCTTTTGGTGTTTTCTCGCCAAAATTAATGCTGGCTGTTGTTTTTGTAGCCTGAAATTTTGTGAGTTATTGTTGAAGACGTTGCTATATCTTTCGCATGAAATCAGTGTCGCCGCTGGAAATCTTGCGCATATATCCAGTGTTCGAGGGTGTTTTCGAATTTCGTTTTCTATGTAGATGGTTTGAATCATAAAAATCCATCTGCACTATCAAGCGCGGTTTGCAGCCAGCGCAATACTTCTTTGGATGACTCCTGTTTCTGTAAATCTGCTGGAATTTCAGTCATTGGTGACAAAATAGTACTGTATCTTTGAAGTATTCTTTCAAGTTGCACTGATTGCGAGACACTAAAATGCCAGCGTGCGAGTATTGTATCGGATATGTGCTCGTTCGTTGGAGCAATGCTTTGAGCCAGGGTCTGTAAAGTTTCGATGCACTCTACAATGAGCTCTATATTTTCAGCAATCAGCTTAGTGGCAAGCTTCGCGTTGATGTTGGAGTAAGGTTGCTGTTCGTTGTCAGATACCACCTTGAGCGACTGGACCAGCTCTGCGTGAGAAAAGTGCCTTGCCGATTCAATAAAAGCGCTGGCTTCCATATCATATAACTGATCAGTCAAATAATCGGGCTGTGGTTCATCGACGGTAACAAGATCACTGGATGCTATTGACTGAAACAAACGATGGGGATACCAGACTTTATTTGTCGAAAAGTCTGTTACCTTGTGGGCAGCCATCAGTGTTCCGAGTTCTGCGTGTTGGTGCCCTGCGATCCCGACATTTAGCCACGCACCTGACTTAACGGAATACGTTGTTTTTGATTGTCGTGAGCTTTTTTCGGCAATCCAGCCACAAGCTGCTGCACTATTGCATTTGCCTATGCCAGTTATCACAAGGTGAGTCTGTTGATTCTGATAGCAAGTGAGTAGTGCCGGAATTTTTTTGAGCTTTAGAGCTGATATCACTGGCTCAGCTTCTGCGTGCGTCGCTACAACCAGGTTTAGCACCGTAGTGACTCAGGCGTATTTAGATTATGACGGGCAATCAACTGATAGCACTCATCAGACAGTTCCTGGTTGTGGTGCTTTATAGCCCCGTTGAGCAGAATATGTATTTTCTGTTCCAGCATATCTGTGGTGAGTTGGCGCTGTTCCGGGGAAAGAGCTGTTGTTGTGAGTATCCGGTGCAGAGCTTTTATTCTAAAGCGATCCATACCCCAGTGCTTTTTTGAAAGTTGATCTTCATGGCCACCGTATTTAATCAGGAGTTTATCGTCCAGATAGTGAACCGGATAGGCGGCACATATTCGCAGCCACAGATCGTAATCTTCGCATGCGGGTAGTGATTCGTCGAACAGACCAACAGTTTCAAAAATTTCTTTTTTTATGAGTACAGATGACGGCGATATTGCGCACAGTGGCAGGCACTGTGCAAAGATATCACCACCTGTTTTTTTATGCTTTAGCATTGGGTTAACGCGTACACCGTTGCGAACCCAGATTTCATCGGTATGGCAGAGTACACAATTGTGATTCCGCTCCAGCAAGTGTACTTGTTGCTGTAGTTTTTCCGGTAGCCATTCGTCATCTGAGTCCAGTAGCGCAATCCAGTTGCCAATGGAGCTTTTGATTCCGGCATTGCGTGCAGCGCTGACGCCTTTGTTTGACTGCGACAGTACCGTTATGCGCTCACCGAAGGCTTGCTGCAACCGGGTACAGGTGTTATCACTGGAGCCGTCGTCTACGACGATGATCTCATCCGCTGCCACTGACTGTGCTAACACTGAATCAATCGCCCGCTGCAAGACTTGCCACCGGTTGTAGGTAGGGATGATAACGCTGATGCTGGTGCTCATATTAAATTCAAAATCGGGTTAAATATAAAATCGGGTTGAAAATAAAACCGGGGTGGTGTTAATTGCTGTGAAAGTTGCAGGCAGTACTTGAGTATTTGCCTGACAGGCACCATATTTCTGTCATCAGACAGGGCTTGACCGAACATGGATGACTTTGCTGTTGGTGCATAGAGTCCGGTCGCGGCAGACCAAGTGGATAGCATTTTATAACAATGAAATTTAAAGACTACTACCAGATTCTCGGTGTTGAGGATTCAGCGAGCCAGGATGACATCAAGCGTGCCTACCGCAGGAAGGCACGTCAATATCACCCGGATGTCAGTAAGGACGCTGATGCGGAGGAAAAATTTAAATCAGTCAATGAAGCGTATGAGGTGCTAAAAGATAAAGAGCGCCGCGCAGAATTTGATCAATTGAAGAAACATGGTTTCAGGGGTGGTGATGATTTCCGACGGCCTGACGGATGGCAGGGTGAATGGAATTTTGATCCTGGCAACTTTGGCCGACGCGGTGACTTTCAGGGTGGTGATTTCAGCGATTTTTTCGAATCTATTTTTGGAAGAACAGGTGGGTTTGGTGGTCGTGAGCAGGCGAATCAGGGCTACAACCGGGCCAATCGTGGTCGTCATTCGCAAGGTGACGACATACATCTTGGTGTTCGTGTTTCACTTGAAAATGCTTTTCGCGGTGGAAAAACAAAAATCACAGTGCCCGCAGCACCGGGATACCCCACCAGGTCGTTGCAGGTAAACATACCGGCAGGCGTTATTGACGGACAGCAGCTGCGATTGCGCGGGCAGGGTCGACCCGGATCTATCAATGGTGACCTGCTGCTGACTATCTCGCACAAACCACACGAGCTGTTCGAAACAGATGGATCGAATGTATTGTTGACAGTGCCGGTAACACCGCTTGAACTTCTGCAGGGCTCAACCTTATTGGTCCCGACTCTGGCTGGTGAGGTCAATCTTAAAATTCCACCAGATTCACAGAGTGGTAAGCGGCTTCGTATCAAGAGTAAAGGATTACCCGCAGCTCCGTCTGGTGATCAGATTGTGACAATACAAATTGCATTGCCAGATAAACTCGACGCCGCTTCTATGGAACAGCTACGCGATCTTGAAGCAAGCTGGAATTTTGATCCGCGTGTGCACTTTGCGAGTGTTGTTGCTTCGGAGCGATCATCGGATCGGTAAATGTAAGGTTAGGCTGCCAGGGTTAACGACCTTGACCTTAAAGATTTCCTGAAGTGCTCTATGGTTGAATCTAGTCCTGTTTCTAAACTTATATTTGGCTCCCACTGGAGAAGTTCTTTAGCTTTTGTAATATCTGGTTTTCTTTGTAACGGATCGTTTATTGGAAGTGGCTTGAATGTGGTTTTTGAATCAGACTGCACTTTTTGCAGAACAAGCTCGGCAAGCTCAAGCATAGTGAACTCAACTGGATTGCCGATATTCACTGGCCCGATTACATCATCATCCGAGTCCATCATTCGAACGATTGCCTCGATTAAATCATCTACATAGCAAAATGATCGCGTCTGACTACCATCTCCGAAAATAGTAAGATCTTCACCTAACAACGCCTGGACAATAAAATTTGAAACTACACGGCCATCGTTCGGATGCATGCGAGGCCCGTAAGTATTGAATATACGCACTACTTTGGTGGTTACCCCGTGTTGACGGTGATAGTCAAAAAACAGGGTTTCTGCACAACGTTTTCCTTCATCGTAACAAGACCGTGGTCCTATCGGGTTAACATTGCCCCAATAAGTTTCTTCCTGTGGATGGACAGTTGGGTCGCCATAAACTTCACTGGTTGATGCTTGAAGAATTTTCGCACCAGTTCGTTTTGCGAGACCCAACATGTTAATCGCACCGTGCACGCTTGTTTTAGTTGTTTGTACAGGATCGTGTTGGTAGTGAATGGGTGAAGCCGGGCACGCCATATTGTAAATCTCATCTACCTCGAGATACAAAGGAAAAGTTACATCGTGGCGGATAAATTCAAACGAGGGATTATCCAACATGTGCTGGATGTTCTGTTTTGTACTTGAGTAAAAATTATCTACACAGATTACTTCGTGACCTTCCTTCAGGAATCGGTCGCAAAGGTGTGACCCGAGAAAGCCAGAACCACCAGTCACCAGAATTCTCTTTGGTATTGATTTTAGCGCATGTACATCGACAGCTTTAGTTCGGCTGATAGACATGAAATATCCCGTTGGTGAGGTGTACCGGATAGTCAACTCCGCAAGTGATGTACCAAATCACATCAAGCTATACGTGTGTTTCTGAGTTCCAGAAGTCTATCGTCAATACTATGTCACCTGTGCATTATAGGTTCAGATACTCAAGGCTAGTGATACTGCTCAATATTATTAAGATCTATCGTCTTACCGGCATGTGCGATGTGAGCGGGTGCCTGCAGATCTTTTTTGAGTTTCTTTCTTAACACTTCCATTGTGTTGGCTTCCCCGTGAACTAAAAATACCGGTGGCTTATTTTTGAAGTTGCCATACCAGTCCATCAAGCCCTGCTGATCTGTATGTGCGGACAATCCACCGATTGTGTGGATTTTAGCTTTTACTGCAATACTTTGTCCCCACAGATTCACTTTTTTCGCACCTTCGATCAGTTTGCGACCCATCGTGCCGTGTGACTGGTAGCCAGTCACAATAAGGTGGCAGTTGCTGCGCCAGATATTGTGCTTGATGTGGTGCTTGATTCGACCACCAGTCATCATGCCGCTGCCGGCAATAATGATCGCACCGCTTTGCATCTTGTTGATCTTCATCGAATCCTGAGAGCTTTTAGAGTAGTGCAGATTGGGTAGTCCCAGCTGCTTGCCCTGTTCTTTCCAGAATTTTGCCGCCTCCGGATCATACAATTTGTGATGTCGCAGGTAGATGTCTGTGGCTTCGATCGCCATTGGGCTATCCAGAAAAATTTGCCACTTATCCAGATTCCACTTTTTATAGTTGCGTGCGAACATGTAAAGAATGTTCTGCGTTCTGCCTACTGAAAATGCAGGAATCAACACGTTGCCTGGTTTCTTCTGTATTTTCTCGGCGATGTCGTCAATCTCGGCCCATGTTTCATCCCATGGACGGTGACTGCGGCTGCCATAAGTGCTTTCCATTAATACAATGTCTGCATCATCGATCATCGTAAAGTCGCGCAGGATTGCAGTGCCGCGATGTCCGAGGTCGCCACTGAAAACAACTTTTCGCTCCAGCTTTTTTTCTTTTAGCCACAGCTCAACGATTGATGAACCGACAATATGCCCGGCATCTGACAACTTGATGGTGACACCTGGAAGTATTTCTTTTCTTTCCCCGTACTCAAGTGTGTCGAAGAGCTTCAGGGCTTTCTCTGCATCTTCTCTTTCGTATAACGGCTCCAGAGGTTTTTTGCCACGGCGGGCGCGATGCTTGTTTTCCCACTGGGTGTTTTTGTAATTTAGATAGGCAGAATCTTTCAGCAGGGTATCGCACAGATCAGCGCTCGCTTTGTGGGTGTAGATCGGGCCGTTGAAGCCGCCCTTGATTAACAGGGGGAGTCGTCCGCTGTGATCGATGTGGGCGTGACTGAGAATAACGGCGTCGAGCTTTGCTGGGTCAAACGGGAAAGGGGTCCGGTTTCTGTTTTCATCCTTTTTGCGGCCCTGAATTAAACCGCAGTCAAGCAACACCGTTTGCTTGTCAACTTTGATCAGGTGGCAAGAGCCAGTGACTTCTTGCGCAGCCCCGCAGGATTGTATTTCCACACCATGACTCCCGTTATTTGCCGTTTCAGATGACAAATGTCAAAAGTTGAATAGTAGCGGTTCCGGGGTGGCTGGCAAAGCTGGATTTGTAAGATGTGTTGCCGTCTTTCGGCTGTTGACTTGAAGCCAAATTAAAAAAGGCCGGCATAAAGCCGGCCTGTAACAAATGTGCGTGATTTACGATACTTTCTAGCGCCGTTTAAATATTGCCACTATCAGAGTAAGCAGGATGCAACCACCGGCGGCGGCAATAGCATTCATTATCGGGTTGTTGTCGATCACATGGTTGCTGAGAGTCAGCACCAGACCACCGAGGAAAGCACCCAGCAGGCCCAGACACAGGTTGCCGAACCAGCCAAAGCCGCGACCTTTCAATAGCGGACCGAGCATCAGGCCAAGGACGATGCCAATGACCGCGTAGATCATTAGCGTCAGTATAGTGACGTCTTCAATCATCGATTATTCTCCGATGTTTATATTTACGAAAGCACGGGCAGTGCGGTGCTACCCGATGTGCAGAAGTGTAGCAGGCAATACTAAATCTGCTGAGTATTCAGTCGGGCATTGAGTTTGAGGTCAGATGGCGGCTTTGGCGTGACGGTGTGGCAGATGTTGGCGAACCCGTGGTGGATTTTGCAGTGTCTGTTGATGAAGCCGTGGTCTCGGCAGGCATCTGTGCACGCAGCCAGCGTGGAGGATGGGCATCCCCGTTGGCCTGGCAATCTGCTGCGAGCGATTGATGCATGCGCTTTTCGTCGGCAAGCTCTGTTGCGATCGAACCCTCCAGCACCAGTGCCAGCAATCGGTTGTAGGCAATTTTGTGGGTTTGGGAGGTTTTTTCGAACAGCCAGTCGGAAAGCTTCATAAACCGGTAAAAAGATTCATCAGTACTTGTTTCGGGTGATCCGTTTTTGAATAACAGCAGCGGCAGGGAATGCTGGAATCTGCCAGAGTTTGCAATCAAGTCCCAGTAACGTGCAAACCGCAGCACGCGTTGCATGATCTGAAAATCGACGTCACGGTTTTGCAGCAATTGATAAGGCGCTTCGTCTGAATAACACATGCGGTACTCATGCGTGTGTCTGATGATTGGGCTGCCGCGCAAACGCTTTAGTGTGCCCAGCTGAATTTCATCCGGCCGCAGTGCAACCAGTTGATCAAACCCGCGGGCGAAAGTCTCGAGCGTTTCTCCCGGTAGTCCGAATATCAGGTCTGCATGGATATGTGCATTCGAATGATTGTTTAACCACACCAGATTATCAATAGTTGCGGTTATATTTTGCTTGCGATTAATAGTTTGTTGAACTGCTTCGTTAAAACTTTGTATGCCGATTTCAAATTGCAAACTGCCCGGTGGGAACTGTGCAATCAGGTCTTTCAGAGCATCGGGGAGTTTGTCTGGAATAACTTCAAAGTGTAAAAATAAATTTTGACTATCAGTGAGTCGGTCCAGAAAGAACTGCATAATAGTTGTGCAATTCGATATTTTTAAATTAAAAGTGCGGTCGACAAATTTAAAGTGTCTGGCACCACGTTTGTACAGTATATCCAGTTCCAGCAAAAATTCTGTGAGATTAAACGGCCATGCTGTTTTATCGAGCGCTGATAAACAAAATTCGCATTTAAACGGGCAACCACGTGAAGCTTCAACATAAAGAACCCGGTTGCTTATATCTTCGTCACTGTATAAGTGATAGGGGAGTGTCAGTTCTTTCACTGCGGGTGTGCTGGCAGCAGTAGTTTTAGTTATTGATGTGTCTTTTGATAAAATCCGTTGGCACAAGTTTGCAAATTCAAAATCTGCCTGTCCTGTTATCAGGAAATCGCACTGTTCAAATATGCGTGTGTTTTGGTACTCATAACTGACTTCTGGTCCACCTATAACAAGGCTGATGTCTGGTCGAATTTTTTTCAGCAGCGCTACAAGCTCGGTGGTTTCTTTAATATTCCAGATGTAGACTCCGAACCCAATGATTCCAGGATTCGTCGCCAACAGCTGCTCTGCAATATCTGCTACTCGCTGGTTAATGGTGAATTCAAGCAAGCGCGTGTGCTTTTGCAAAACACCCATGTTGGCCAGCAGGTAACGTAAACCAAGTGATGCATGGATATACCGTGCATTCAACGTACACAGTGTAATGGTGTCGCCAGCGTCAGGGGAAAAGTCTGGCTCGCGTCTGGCTTGAAACGTGACGGGTTGCGATTGCATATTGTCTGGCATGGCTATCGCGTTAGTTGCAGCTGCTAATTAATATTAAAACAGTGAGTATGGTTGTTCTTTATTGCTTAGCGTTGTGATCGCTCAGCGCCCAGTCCCAATACAGCTCACGACACATCCTTGCAACAGGTCCCGGCTGTAGCTTTTTGTCTTCAAGCTGGGTAACGGGTGTTACTTTTGAAATATTGCCGGTTGCAAAAATTTCATCTGCCTGAGCGAAATCTTCAATTGAGAGGGTAGTCTCGTGTACTACCTTGCCTTCGCTTTGCAAGAGCTTTGACACTCGTTGTCTGGTGATGCCGTTCAGAAATGTTCCGTTAGGTGACGGTGTAAAAATCTCGCCATCTTTGACCATCATGATATTCGAGGTTGCGGTTTCAGCGACGTTACCGAGTGAGTCGCACACGATCGCGTTTTTAAATCCCTTTTCATTTGCCTCGCGCAACATTCTTGCGTTGTGCGGATAAAGACAAGCCGCTTTTGCGTTGACCAGCGCCATCTGCAGAGACGGTCGGCAAAAGCTCGTGGTGGTCAAAGTCATACTGGCATCCGCTGCAGGCATCGGCACTGCCTCAAGACACAGGCAAAACTCTGTCGAGTCCGGGTCGCCACCAACTACGGTTGGGCCGGAGTCTTTAGACCAGTACATCGGTCTGATGTAGATCGCTGCATCGTCCGGAAAATTTGCCATTCCTTCGTGGGCAATAGCAATCATATCTTGTGTACTGATGCCTGGTTTAAGGCCCATCGCCAGCGCTGACTGATTGGCACGCTCACAGTGGGAATCGAGGTCCGGTGATACGCCGTCGAATCGTCTTGCGCCATCAAAAACCAGTGTGCCGAGCCAGGTCGCGTGATCGGCAGCACCCAGAATGGGTGTGTTGCCCTGTTGCCATGTCTGGTTGAAATAGGTCCAAATGCTGGTGCCGACGGCCATTGTGCTGCCTGAGTGTTGAGCGGATGGGTGCAGTGTATCAGGACCACCACAACGCAAAAAGGTAAGGTGATTTCAAGCGCCCCACTAAGCGTGGTCGGTCAGATGTCGGCGGCTGGTGCTTGAGCTTAGTCTGAAGGGCTGGTCAGAATAAGCAGTGTCGCGGCGTGCCCGGGTTGTGATCAATTGCCCATCACAGCCCAGCCAATCCCGCTGAACCTGCGCAGTCGCTGAAAAACAGATGTAGAATGCGGAAGTGGAAACAAACTGAGAGGCAACGCCTCAACGATGCCCATGGCACGGCCTGGGCATTTTTTATGTGACGAATCTAACCCTATGAAAACACAAGATAACAGCGACACCGCACCAATGCCGGACGCGCAGGTCTCTGTCAGGGATACCTTCGGTATCGATATCGACATGACAGTCCCTGCTTATAGTACCGCTACCGATTTGGTGCCGGTGCGTGATGAAGACTACCTGTTTAATCCATCAACGACGCTCGCGATTCTGGCGGGCTTTGCAACTGACAGGCGGGTATTGGTGAGTGGCTTTCACGGTACCGGCAAGTCGACACACATCGAACAGGTTGCCGCCAGACTTAACTGGCCCTGTCTGCGTATTAATCTTGATAGTCACGTCAGCCGTATTGACCTCATTGGAAAAGACGCCATTGTGCTTGAGGACGGTAAGCAGGTTACCGAGTTCCAGGACGGTATATTGCCCTGGGCTTACCAGCGCAATGTCGCCCTGGTATTTGATGAGTATGACGCTGGTCGGCCAGACGTGATGTTTGTTATACAGCGTGTGCTTGAATCTTCCGGCCGTCTGACGTTGCTGGATCAAAGCCGGGTAATCACACCACATCCGAGCTTCCGTTTGTTTGCAACCGCTAATACCGTTGGCCTCGGTGATACCACCGGTCTTTATCACGGGACGCAACAAATCAATCAGGCACAGATGGACCGATGGTCGATCACAACGGTTTTGAATTACCTGGAACAAGACAAAGAAACCGAGATAGTTCTCGCTAAGAACCCGCACTTCAACACCAAAGAAGGCAGAGAGACCGTGGCTCGTATGGTGACACTGGCAGATCTAACTCGCTCGGCGTTTAGCAACGGTGATCTGTCCACTGTGATGAGTCCCCGGACAGTAATTACCTGGGCGCAGAATACGCAGTTTTTTGGTAACCAGGCGCTGGCCTTTGAACTGACCTTCCTGAACAAGTGTGATCCGGTTGAACGCGATCTGCTCGAAGAGTTATATCAGAGGGTGTTTGATCGCGATCTTGCTGCAGATGCATCCGAGATCAGTTCGCTGCAAATTAACCTGGCCTCCTAGCTCAGTGTTGCCGGACTGATCGATTGTCTAACAAGTCACCAGACGAGCTTGCTGCAGAACTTGCCGCAGATCTTGAGAGTTTAAAAAGATCGATAGGTGCCTGCGCGCGCGCGGTATCTCATGATGAGTCGCTGGCGGTAACCTTTGAACAGGGTTCGGATGTTGTCAATATCGGTGGAACCAAACTTAACGACCCGCAAAGCGGACCAGACGATGAAGCAATAACGGTTACCCGCGGTCAGGCGGATTCAGTGGCGCTCTGGCATGCACATCACAGCGTAGCGATTCATGAGCGCAGTGCGCCGGCAGATCCGGTTGCCAGACGACTGTTCGATGCGGTGGAGCAAACCCGTGTCGAAGCTGTGGGAACCAGATACCTTGACGGTGTGGCCAGCAACCTTGAAGTGAATTTAAACCACCGGCTTGATGCTCTTACTAACGATAGTGATCATGCAGACGTATTGGCGGAAGGCCTCGCTTTGCTGCTACGCCAGAAAATGACCAACAGACCAGTCTCTGAACGTGGGCGTGAAGTGCTTTCACACTGTAGCGATACTTTGCAAAAAGTCTCTCCCGAGTTGCTCGAAAAACTCTGTGCAGAGCAGCACGATCAGCAATCCTTCGCGCTGCAGGTCAACGACCTGCTGGTTGCAATGAATTTTGTCGATGGTGCAGAGGCAGGTGAATATGCAGCGGATGCAAATGATGAGTTTGATGAACAGGATCTGCCGGAAGACGATTCAGACAGTGATCTGCCACCCGGTGACTCCGACTCAAGTGATGAACTGCCAGAAAGCGAAGGGGAAGAAGGCGAAACAGTAGATGACCCGGAAGATGACACGGGCACTGAAGGCGCAGATGTTTCCGAAACTCCCGGTGCCTCGATACAGGAAACCTCAGGAGAAACCACGAAGAAGTATCATGTCTACACCACTGAATTTGATGAAGTCATCGCGCCGCTTGATATGTGTGGCGCAACGGAGCTTGCTCGACTGCGTGAAAGACTCGATGAACATGTAGGTGACCTGCAATCATCAATCGGGCGGTTTGCAAATCGATTGCAAAGGCATTTGCTGGCACATCAAAATCGCTCCTGGAACTTTGATCAGGAAGAGGGTGTACTGGATACAGCACGACTGACCAGAGTCGTCACAGACCCTATGCAACCATTGTCATTTAAGCAGGAGAAAGAATCCAAGTTCCGCGATACCATAGTGACACTGCTCATTGATAACTCGGGCTCTATGCATGGGCGTTCCATCGTTGTTGCAGCGAGCTGTGCGGACATACTGGCAAATACCCTTGAGAGGTGTGGTGTTAGTGTGGAAGTTCTCGGCTTTACGACACGTGCATGGAAAGGAGGTCAATCGCGAAACAAGTGGGTTATCGCAGGCCAAACGCCCAACCCCGGTCGGTTGAATGATCTGCGTCATATTATTTACAAAGGTGCGGATACACCGTGGAGACGCGGCAGAAATAATCTTGGGTTAATGCTGCGTAAAGGTTTGCTGAAAGAGAATGTCGATGGCGAAGCGCTCACCTGGGCGTACCAGAGAATTATGGTGCGGCCTGAGAAGCGTAAGATTTTGATGGTAATTTCTGACGGCGCGCCAATTGATGATTCGACTTTGTCATCCAACCCGGGGAAATTTCTTGAACGTCACCTGCAACAGGTAATCAAACAAGTCGAGGGTGATCCTGAAGTTGAGCTAACCGCTATTGGTATTGGCCACGATGTTACTCAGTACTACCATCGTGCAGCAACCATTGCGAATGTTAGCGAGCTGGCAAATGCCATGACAACGCAGCTGGTGGAGCTTTTTAATAAATCAGCACCTGTCAAAAGTGGCCGCTCGCGCCGTGCATTGTCGGGTTATGCCAGATCTCGCAGGTGAATCGGGTTGGGTCGAATAAAATTAGTCGTATGTTTGCAGGTCTTACAAATTGGCAGAGTTTCACATTCAATTGTTTTTTAGACTGACAATTAGACATTGATCTTTTTTGGAGCTTAAGTGAAAAATTTATATTTACTGCGTTACGCACTTCTGTTGTTGGTAGCAGGCCCTGGTATGGCACATGCGCAAAAAATCAGTGATCTGGAGGCAGAGCCGGCGGCACCTGCGCAGCAGGACGTCACCCAAATTGGTGACTGGGGCGTCATTTGTGATGCTGGCGGAAGTAGCTCCTGTGCGATGACTCAACTCGGTAAAGATCCTCAGGGCTCACCGGCGATCGAGTTTGTGGTTAGAAAAGTCGATGAAGAAAACGCCGAGATTGATGGTGTGCAAATTGCCGCTGTCGCTGACATTATTACCCCTTTAGGCGTGCTGCTGGAATTCGGTCTGCGGCTCTCAATCGATGGTGGCGAGGAGCGCGGAGCGCCGTTTCGCATCTGTCAGCAACACGGATGTCTGGTCAGAGAGCCACTTAGCGCTGACGTTATAGCCAATCTTAAGAAAGGTAATGCCGCTAAAGTAACGGTTGCAGCTGAAGGAGCCGGACCCATTGATATTGAAATATCTTTGAGTGGCTTTACCAAGGCTTTTAATTCGCTTTAGGGCTTTTAATTCGTTCCAGGGCATTAATATAGCATTTGCAACAGAGCCTGGGATTAGCCGGTCTGCACGATATTTTTGTACATATCGATGTAGTGACTAGCGCTTTCAGACCAGCTGTATTCCACCTGCATGGCATTGCGTTGCATCTGTAACCAAAGATGTTTATCGCTATAAGTATCGATCACTCTTTGCATACCGCGGGTCAGCTGTGTGGTGTCTGCCGAATCGATAACAAACCCGTTAGCGATTCCGGCATTATCTGTTTTGTTATTGCTGGAATCGATGCGTTGATCGGGATCAATCACAGTATCTGCTAATCCTCCTACCCTTGTTACCAGCGGTAGCGTGCCATAGCGGTGGCTGTACATCTGGTTGAGACCGCACGGTTCGTAGCGCGATGGCATAAGAAAAGCATCTGCGCCCGCTTCTATTTTGTGCGACAACTGTTCATCGTATCCGAAAACAACCGCGAAACGGGTGGGGTTTGCTGCTGCCAGTGCCTCAAGTTGTTTTTGCAATGAGGAGTCCCCGGCGCCGAGCATTGCGAGCTGAAAGTTCTGATCGGGAAGATTACCAATAGCTTCAAGAATAATATCGATTCCCTTCTGCACGGCTAATCTGGTGATTGCACCAAACAACACAGTATCGGGGTCGGTTTTCAAGCCCAGTTGTTGTTGCAAATCGCTTTTGTTATAAGCTTTGTTTTCCAATGTGTCGACAGTGTAGTTTTTTACAAGATAGCGATCAGTTTCAGGATTCCAGATCGTTACATCAATGCCGTTTAATATGCCCGACAGGTTCTGCCCTCGGTGCAGTAGCAGTCCTTCCATGCCGCAACCGAATTCTTTCTCTGTTATTTCGCGCGCGTAGGTGGGGCTCACCGTATTGACTCTGTCTGCATAGGCAATGCCGCCTTTAATAAAACTGGCCTGGCCCCAGAACTCTATGCCGTCTTGAATTAGCAGCTCATCAGGTAAGTTCAGCCGGTTGTACTCTGCCATGGTGATATTGCCCTGATAGGCGAGGTTGTGAATAGTAAAAACTGTGGCAGGCGGGTCTTTTTCTAAAGATAATAGCCCCGGTACCAGACCGGTTTGCCAGTCGTGGCAATGAACAATATTCGGTTGCCAGCCGAGAGAGTCTGGTGACTTCGCTATTTCGCAAACTGCCTGAGAAAATAAGGCATATCGCAAGGCATTGTCAGGCCACGGTCGATCGGCGTCCGACATGTAGGGGTTGCCCGGTCTGTTAGTAAAAAGCTCGTGGTTTACCAACAGTACTTCAATGCCATCCAGTTCACCGCGACACAGCGTAATGGTGCCTAGTGGCAGTTCAAGCATTGCCAGAAAAACAGGTGTTGCAATTTTTTCAATTACACTGTGATACCCGGGCAGAACAATACTTACATCGACATTCGCTTCTTTTAGCGCTTTTGGCAAACTGCCACAGACATCAGCGAGTCCGCCGGTTTTTACCCATGGTGTTAGTTCGCTACAGGCAAACAGAATATTTAAATCAGTATTGTGCAAAATTTAATTAGTATGGTTTTTTATATGAACAGATAAACTACGGGTTATCATTTGAAACGTATTTAAGAATGACTGCTCCCAGTGGTGGCAGCTTTACAGACAAAGTGTTGGAGTGGCCGGCATTCTGTTGCGCGTAACTCATCAGAGTGCCAAAGTTACCATAGTTGCTGCCGCCGTATCGTTCGCTATCAGAATTAAAGAGCTCAATGTAGGAGCCGGCGTTTTCAACACCGATGCAGTAATTGTCTCGCGGTACGGGTGTGAAATTCAGCAGCACCTGTAGTGTTTCGGTTTTATCCTGCGCGTGTCGACAGTAGCTCAGAGTTGAGTGTTCCGAATCATCGGCGTTGATCCAGTCAAAACCACTGCCGTCGAAATCGATTTCATGCAGCGCCGGATGGTTATAGTACAAACGGTTAAGATCAGCTACCAGCGTCATTACTCCACGGTGTGCAGGTGCTTCTGTCAGATGCCAGTCGAGAGAATTTTTAAAATCCCATTCCTTTCTCTGACCGAACTCAAGTCCCTGGAAAAGTAATTTTTTTCCAGGGAAGGTGAACTGCTTGGTATATAACAATCGCAGGTTGGCAAACTGCTGCCAGTCATCACCCGGCATTCTGGTAAGCATAGAGCCTTTGCCATGGACGACCTCATCGTGGCTGAAGGGAAGTACAAAATTTTCAGTAAACGCATATAACAAACCAAAAGTTATATTGTGGTGATGGTGCTTGCGGTGAACCGGATCGTACTGCATATAGTCGAGTGAGTCGTGCATCCAGCCCATATTCCACTTCATGGTAAAGCCCAGTCCACCGTTTTCCGGTGGCCTTGAGACTTGCGGCCAGGAAGTACTTTCTTCGGCAATAATCAAGCTTCCGGGTGACTCGGTTTGAGTGACGGTGTTGAGTTCTTTTAGAAATTCGATAGCCTCCAGGTTTTCGCGGCCACCGTCTTTGTTAGGTAGCCAGTCACCAGGTTCACGCGAGTAATCGAGGTACAACATAGAAGCGACGGCATCGACACGAAGTCCGTCCAGGTGGAACTCCTCAAGCCAATACAGAGCCGAGGCGATGAGAAAGTTTTTCACCTCGTTACGGCCGTAGTTGAATATCAGTGTGCCCCAGTCGCGGTGTTCTCCACGGCGCGGGTCTTCGTGTTCGTACAGTGCGGTGCCGTCAAAGCGTGCCAGGCTGTGCGTGTCGCGCGGGAAATGTGCGGGTACCCAATCCAGGATGACTCCTATCCCTGCGGCATGGCAATGGTTTATAAAGTAGCGAAAATCATCGGGTGTGCCAAAGCGACTCGTTGGTGCGAAATACCCGGTGACCTGATAGCCCCATGAATCATCCAGCGGATGTTCAGTTATTGGTAAAAGTTCTATATGAGTAAAGCCCATGTATTGCACATATTCGACAAGCTTGTGTGCAAGAGTTTTGTAGTTCAGAAACTGATTGTCATCGGTGCGTTGCCACGAGCCGAGATGAACTTCGTATATTGAACAGGGTGCACTTTGCCAGCTGGAGTTTGTTCGATTGTTTATCCAATCCTGATCGGTCCACTGAAATGTACTTTGGGTAACTAATGATGCAGTGTCAGGTCTCAGTTCAAAGTGATTGGCGAACGGGTCCTGCTTGAGCTGAATGTTGCCATGAGCATTGCGTACTTCAAATTTATAGTGAGTACCGGATTCAATCCGGGGCAGAAACAATTCCCAGATTCCGCTTTCACCACGGCTTCGCATTGAGTGAACTCTGCCGTCCCATTGGTTAAAATCGCCAACAACACTAACTCGCTCTGCTCCGGGTGCCCAGACCGCAAATAACACTCCACTGACGTTGTTGACCACGCGATGATGTGAGCCCAGCTTGTTGTACAACTGATGGTGCCTGCCTTCGCTAAACAGGTGAAGATCAATTTCTCCTAACTGTTCATTAAACCGGTACGGGTCTTCAACGATCCGTTGATTTCCCGCTGAGTCGTGAATCTCAAGCTTGTACTGCTCTGGCAGTTCAGGGCTGGTTAGTTCGAAGCAATCGGTATTTTCAATACGCTGGAATTTTTTACCAGCATTGCCATCGGGCGATTCCGCGAGTCTTATCTCCTGCACACCAGGTATAAATACCCGGATAGTGTTCCCGTGTTTGCCCAGTATGGAGAAAGGGTCGTGATGCCGAGCCTCAATGATCTTTCGCAATCCATCCTGCAAGCTTGCAGCAGGCGTGGGTTGCAAGGTTTCAGGTTGGGTGTCCGGATTCTTGGGCATTGTTTTTCATTGCGGTTCGCTGTTGTGTCATTGACTGCTGTCAGGCGGGTGCTGTCTTAGTTGGAACTTTACTTGCGAACAGTGGTAGGTTGCTACTTCAGAGGTTGATTTGCAACTTCCGTACTGTAAAACGGGTGCGGCGTTCAGTAACCGCCAGGTAACGGGTTAGAACCATAAAATGACAATAAACGTGCACAATCAGAATGCGACACCTACTGGCCGCTTTGTCAGTAGATTGACACGCGACACCATGGCGCTTGTGCTGGCAGGTGGGCGTGGTTCGCGGCTGGAAAATCTAACTGACTGGCGTGCCAAGCCTGCTGTGCCGTTCGGTGGTAAATTCCGAATCGTAGATTTTCCTCTATCCAATTGCCTGAACTCGGGTATCCGCCGGGTGGGTGTTCTTACCCAGTACAAAGCCCATTCACTAATTCGCCATATCCAGCGTGGCTGGGCAATGATCGGTGGTGACTTCGGACCTTTCATTGAGCTTTTACCAGCACAGCAAAGAACCGATGAAAACTCCTGGTACAAAGGCACTGCGGATGCCGTCTACCAGAATATCGATATCATCCGCAGTCTTGGGCCGAAGCATGTCATCGTTTTGGCTGGTGATCACGTTTATAAAATGGACTACGGCCCAATGCTCGCGTATCACGTTGCGCAACAGTCTGATCTAACTGTCGGTTGCATCGAAGTACCCGTGGCGGATGCCAGTGCATTCGGTGTATTGAGCATGGCGGCAGATGGCAGTATTAAAGAGTTTCGGGAGAAACCTGAGCACCCGGTTGAACTTGAAGGCAAGCCCGGTATTTCGCTCGCATCAATGGGTATTTACATTTTTGATGTTGAGTTTTTGGTTCGCGAGTTGATTGCAGACCATGAAAATGAAAATTCGTCTCACGACTTTGGCAATGACATTATCCCGAAGGTTATAGAGTCAAGCAAAGTGTATGGTTATTCATTTCTGGACAAGCAAAGTGGTGAGCAAAGTTACTGGAAAGATGTTGGCACGGTCGATTCGTTCTGGCAGGCCAACCTTGAACTGACAAGCGTTGTTCCTGATCTTAACCTGTATGATAAAGACTGGCCGATCTGGACCCACCAGGAACAGGTACCACCTGCCAAGTTTGTTTTTAACACAGAAGAAAAACGCGGTGTACCACATGATTCAATGGTTTCCGGTGGCTGTATCATTTCAGGTGCAGAGGTTCGTGAATCACTGTTATTCTCGAATGTTGCGATAGACGAGTTTACTCTCGTCAACAGATCTGTGCTTATGCCTGAAGTCGTTGTCAGTGATCACTGTGAAATTCATAACGCCGTGATCGATAAAGGCTGTGCGATTCCACCAGGTACAAAAATCGGTGTTGATTTAGAAGCTGATAAGCAAAAATATTATGTATCACCTGGTGGTGTGACTTTGGTAACACCGGACATGCTTGGTCAGGCTCTGCATAGTGTTATCTAGTAAAAGGTTGTAGGTTGAGTGAAGCTTCACAATCCCTTTAAAGACCGCAGAAGCGGTATACTGTTGCATCCCACGTCTTTGCCCGGGCCCTGGAAAAGTGGTGACTTGTCGCACAATGCCTATCGCTTTGTAGAGTTTCTGGCGGCAGCCGGTCAAAGCGTTTGGCAGATGATGCCTCTGGGTATCACCCATGACGATGGCAGTCCCTATCAAAGTCTTTCCACCCACGCTGGCAATACTCTGCTAATTAGCCTTGACTGGATGATAGAGCGTGGCTGGCTTGAATCTGATGTCTGGGAAAAAGCGCAGAATTCTAATCAATGGCGACTCGAGACATTAGAACGCGGCTGTTTGAATGCGCTGGAAACTATAGATGATCAGACTCGAAATGATTTTGACCGCTTTGTGCGCGGACAAAGCTACTGGCTTGAAGACTATGCCAACTTTGTTGTACTAAAAAAACTTCACAACGGTACTGGATGGAAGGACTGGCCGGTTGAACTTCGACGCGCGAATAAATCTGCCGTTGACGCAGTGTTAAAAGAATCTGAACAGCAGTTGCTGTTGCGCAAGTTTGAGCAGTATGTGTTCTTTAGACAGTGGCGTGAGCTGCGACGTTTTGCACACAGTCATGGCGTTTATTTGTTTGGTGATTTGCCTATATTTGTATCGGAAGACAGTGCTGATGTATGGGCTCATCGCGATGTATTTACCGTAAACGCTGACGGTCAGGGTACTGTCGTTGCGGGTGTGCCCCCCGATGCATTTACCGATGAAGGTCAGTTGTGGGGCAATCCTCTCTACAACTGGCAAACTCTGCGTGACAGTGACTTCGCGTGGTGGACTGATCGGTTGCGCACCCACTTTAGCCTGTTTGATATGGTTCGCATCGATCATTTTCGTGGTCTGGAGGCTTGTTGGGAAGTGCCGGCAACATCAAATACCGCTAAAGATGGTAAGTGGGTTAAAACACCGGGTCCTGAATTGCTTGAAAAAATACAACAGCAGTTTACTGATATGCCGCTGGTGGCAGAAGATCTGGGTATCATCACAGAAGAGGTGGATCATCTCAGAAAACAGTTTTCGCTGCCGGGTATGAAGGTGTTGCAGTTTGCTTTTGATGGCGACATGCACAACCATCACCTGCCACATAATCACAGTGAAGACATGGTCGTGTACACAGGCACTCACGATAACGATACAACGATCTCCTGGTTTCAATCTGAAGAAGACAGCAACAAGCAGCAAGTCTGTAGTTATCTTGAGTGCGGAGACCATGACATGCCCTGGCCACTGATTCGCAGTGCGATGATGTCTGTGGCAAAAACATCGATCTTTCCGCTGCAGGATGTACTGGGTCTTGGTGCCGGGCACCGAATGAATTTGCCCGGCACTGTCGATGGTAACTGGCAGTGGCGGTTTGACTGGTCACAGGTTGACGGTGGTTTAGCTGACCGATTACGGGAAATCACCACCAGATACAGCCGGCTCGGGCCTGACGGGCCGATACAAGAACTTGGTAACGTCTGGCCTGAGGTCGAGCGCCGCAAAAACTGAGTCGTGGTTTGCCCGGCGTATTGACCTGGTGAATCGACTGGGTGAATCGACCCGGGTTAATCAATTGATCCTTTACCTGATCCCCGCTGCGCGGTAGATTGTTGGCCAATCCCTCCCGAAACACTCCATTGTCGGTCACAGCATCAAATAAATGTTTCATTGCCTGTCCTGCGGGTATGGAACAACTGCTTCTGCTGGAACTTAAATCATTGCAGCTTAGTGACAAAGGTTCTCTGCGAGTCAGGCGATCCGGAGTTGATTGCGAGCTTTCCGTTGCCGATATTTATCACGTATGTCTTTGGTCTCGTGTTGCCAATCGAGTGCTGTATCCATTGGCAGCGTTTAAAATTAACGATGAAAAAAGTTACTACGAAGCCATAAAGCAGGTTCGATGGGATGAACACCTTGCGGTAGATGGCACCCTTGCAGTTGATTTCTTTTGCCAGAGTTCCTGTATTACCCACAGCCAGTATGGCGCGCAGTTAACTAAAGATGCTGTGGTGGATCAGTTCCGGGAAGATACAGGCGCTCGACCCGGTGTTGATCGCGCTGAGCCGGATATACGGATCAACGTATACCTCTATAAAAACCGGGCTCGGATTAGCCTTGATATGGCGGGCAGTAGTTTGCACCGCCGCAACTACCGGAAACTGGGGGCTGAAGCACCGTTAAAAGAAAACCTTGCGGCCTGTATTCTTCTGAAAGCGGGTTGGCCTGCAATGGCCAGGCGTGCAGCTCCGTTACTTGATCCGATGTGTGGGTCCGGGACGCTTTTAATTGAGGCGGCAATGATGGCCGCAGACCAGGCACCTGGTCTTAATCGGGATTACTTTGGCTTTTTATCGTGGCGGCATCACGACGAGTCTGTTTGGCAGTCTGAACGTGAGCAGGCACTACAGCGTATGCGTCATGGTGTGAGTGTGCTGAATGAGTCGAACAACAGAGTAGAAATATCCGGTTATGATATTGACGAAAAGGCTGTGCAGGCTTCAAGAACCAATGTTGCAGAAGCTGGGCTGGATAGTGTGATCACTGTGCACCAGGCAGATTTTTTTGGTGAGGAAAATCCGGTTGATAATGGTCCGGGTATGGTGGTCGTTAATCCGCCCTATGGAGAACGTCTGGAAGACGAAAGTACGATTGGTGTTTTCTACAGCAAACTCGGCAGATCACTGCGCCGCAAAGCACCAAACTGGGATCTTGCTCTATTTACCGGTAACCCGTCTTTGTTTCATCGTACCGGTCTGTCGAGACAGGTAATTCTTGAATGCCGTAACGGTGATATTGATTGCAAGCTGTTCAAGTCGACTTTGCCACCGCTTGCCAAAGTATCTAAACAATCCGATGTATCTGAACATAAAAAAGAAAACCCCACACAAACCGTATCAGCTGAAAATGTCTGGCAGCAGGCACAAGCCCGCACGGAAAGTGTTGCAGGTGTTGATCAGTTCAGAGGCCGGCTTAAGAAAAACATCCGATCTTTGGGCGGCTGGACAAAATCAGCCTCTGTGAGTAACTACCGAATTTATGATGCTGACCTGCCGGACTTTGCATTTGCACTGGATGTCTATAAAAGTACCGATGGTACGATGGTCAGTTTGCAGGAGTATCGTGCACCAGCACACATTGATCCGGTACTGGCACAACAACGCATTGATGCCGCAGCACCGGTGGTCTGTGATTTACTGGAATGCGAGACTGCAAACCTTGCGATTAAACGACGACAAAGACAACGCGGCGAGTCGCAGTACCAACGAATAGAAAAGATCAATAGTTACCATGAAGTGACGGAAGGTCAGTGTCGATTATTGATAAATCTGCACGACTACCTCGATACCGGTCTATTTCTGGATCATCGGAAAGTCAGGCAGTGGATTGCGAGTGAGGCGTTGGGAAAGCGCTTTTTAAACCTCTATTGCTATACGGCCACTGCTTCTGTGCACGCAGCACTTGGTGGTGCGTCGGCGAGTGTCAGTGTAGATTTATCGCCTAAATACATCGAGTGGGCGCAGAATAACTATAAACTTAATGACATCGATTCGAGCCAACATGAACTGGTCAAAGCAGATTGCAGCGAGTGGGTTAAAAAACAGGTGGCTGAAGGTGCGAGTTACGATCTGATTTTTCTCGATCCCCCAACATTTTCCAACTCGACTGCTATGGATCAGGATTGGGATGTGCAAAAGAACCATGAGTCGATGATCGACGAATGTATGGCTATACTCAGTGACGCAGGCACGTTAATATTTTCGAATAATTATCGGCGTTTTAAGCTTGCAGCCAAAGTGACCGAGAAATATGCAGTTGAAAACCGCACCAAATGGAGCATTCAGCGTGATTTCGCAAGAAATCCGAAGATCCATCAATGCTGGTTCATTAAAAAATCTCTCTAGCCTGTCGGTACGGGGTCGTACGACAGATTCAGAGAACTGATTAGATT
>CAYLZS010000332.1:0-2873 GCA_964388065.1 uncultured Granulosicoccaceae bacterium | reverse complement strand
TATCTACCGGCTGCGGGCTGCTAATAAAACTTCATATATTTCTTTGTTTCCCAGTCTGAAACATGGTTAATGTAACTCCCCCACTCTTCCCGCTTGAACTCAAGGTAGGTTTTTTTCATCAGTGAGCCAAACACCTCTTCAGTCAGTGGATCCTTTTCAAATGCATCAAGCGCTTCTTCGAGCGTACGCGGCAGGTAGCTGACTTTTAGTTTTTCCAGCTGCTGCGGAGACTTTAAGTACATATTTTCTGTATGTGGAGCTCCAGGATCAATTTTTTTACGAATACCTTCCAGTCCTGCAGCTAATACCAGCGCGCCACCGAGGTATGGGTTATTAGAAATGTCAGCGGCTCTTAACTCTACGCGACCGCCACCGAGTGGGACGCGCACGGCATTGGTGCGGTTGTTGTTGCCAAAGCAGGCAAATACAGGCGCCCAGGTAAAACCAGACATACTACCCTCCTTAATTAGGCGCTTGTAGCTGTTAACCGTTGGAGTAACCACTGCACATAGTGCTGGAAGGTGCTTCAGCACACCACCGATAAAATAGTATCCTAATTGAGAAAGATTGCAGCCACGTGGATCTTTTTTAGATTCAAACAGGTTCTTACCGGTTTTTATATCTGCCAGTGACATGTTGTAGTGTGCGCCGCTGCCTGCACGATCAGCGAATGGTTTGGGCATAAAGGACGCGAAACAACCATACTGGTCTGCAACCTCGTTAACCAGAAGGCGAAAGAAAACAAATCGATCAGCCATCTCGAGACCTTCAAAGTAGTTGAAGTCAATTTCAAACTGACCGTTACCATCTTCATGATCAAAAGAATAGACGTCAAAGCCTGCCTGCTGCAGGTTATCAACGATGTTGTCGAGCAACGGTAAACTATCCAGTGTGCTTTTTATATCGTAGGCAGGTTTTGCAAGATCATCACGCTCGCCAACAGGTTGAATATTGCCAGCTTCGTCTTCGTGAAGTAAAAAAAGCTCAGGTTCAATACCAAAATTAAACTGATAGCCGGCTTTTTTGGCACTGGCCAGCACTTTTTTGAATATTTGCCGCGAGCAAGGCTCAAAAACTTTGCCTTCACAAAAAAGGTCGCTGGCAAACCAGGCGACATCCGGCCGCCACGGGCAGACGATTACACTGTCTGCGTCCGGGTGCGGAGAAACCTCTTCATCACTGACGTCCTGTGGCACACCATCAAGCGCTGCTCCAGTACATAGTTCAGATCCTCCCATCATCCGTTCTAAATGCGACACCGGAACCATCTTTGATTTACATACGCCATGAATATCGACATATGAGGCAAGGGCGTATTTTACCCCTTGTTTTTCAAGCCGCTTGCGTAGTGCCGTTTCGGGCTTTTTAGCAACAGATTTCTTCTTTTTGGCCATACGACTGTCTCTGGATGAATTTAAGTTTAGTATCTAAAATCCTGATAAATGAATCCACAACTATTTCTGTCATCTGCTCTTGCTTCATTCTTTATTCTCTGGGTTTCGAGATAGAGGCTTTATTTGTTAACTTGTCGCCCGATTTATCAGCAGAATACGACGGGTACCGGGAATTGAAAACCACCTGCCTGTGCAATTCACGCAGCGTTGCCTGTGGTTATTAGCACTATGAAAGTGCTAATAAAATCTATAGTGTTCGTGTTGCGGGTTTCGCCTCCTCCAGGGTACAACCTCCGGTCACAGCGTCTTCATCCTGTGCGTGCTATGCCCTGCTCCGTCACAGATACTTAACATTTCCACAAACACTGATCGGCTGACCAGATATACCAGCACCCATTGGCGAACATAAATACAATGCCTGATTTGCTACATCCTGTGCCGTCACCATTTTACGCAACGAAACTTTATTGATGTATTCGGATTCCATCTCCTGATAAGTAACGCCAATGGCCTCTGCACGCGCGCTGATTACCTTTTCGATTCGTGGCCCTTCGACAATTCCGGGTAACAAAGCGTTTACCCGAATGCTATGCGGTCCTAACTCAATGGCCAGACTTTTAACTAATCCAATAATCGCCCATTTAGTCGCTGCATAAGGTGTGCGCCAGGCATAACCCAAACGCCCTGCCACCGAAGACAAGCAAATAATAGATGCATTATTAGATTGTTTTAACAGAGGTACGGCCAACTTTGCGCAATAAAACTGACCATTCAAATTGATATTGACGGTTTGATTCCACTCGGCACTGGATAGTTCATCAATACCACCGGTCGGTCCGGCAATTCCTGCATTATTAACCAGTACATCCAGCGCGCCCAAATGGTTAGTAGCTTCATTAAAAAGCCGGCATACATCAGACTCGCTCGATACATCGCAGTTCGTCACACCCCAGTCCGGGTGTGTTTCTGAGCATTCGCTTAATGCTTCCGGGGAAATATCACAGATATGAATACGTGCGCCGGCTGAAGCAAAGGTTTCTGCAATCACTCTGCCTATACCACTGGCCCCGGCAGTCACCAGTACGCGTAAACCGGGTTCGAGTCCCATTGTTTTAGTCATAGAACTTCCTGTTGTGAGTTGTACAGGTGCTACGTATTGTATGATCTTAAACTGCAGATAATACTAAAACGCAACCTGGTCACTGCCCTTAAGCTGTAACATAGCACGGACATCATTCGGTGTGGCGTTGAACTGAGTTCGGGGCGTCTATTATCTATTATCTATTTTGGTCTATGCCGGTCTATGTTGGTCTATGCCGGCCGTTCAACATAAATCAATTCACCGGCTCCGAAATACTCACCACCACCAAGCCGCCCCAGCGGATCGACATCCACGGCATTGACAGTCATGCGACCTTTGGTATCTTTGCCTACCACACTATCAGCTGTATATAAGTGTTTGAGTGTGGCAAATACAAT
>CAYLZS010000331.1:0-2574 GCA_964388065.1 uncultured Granulosicoccaceae bacterium | reverse complement strand
AGTGACATTCTCAGATAACGTAAATTTTTATTTTAATGACAACGACATTTCCGTCATGCACATGCCTGCGTCACATACAGACGGAGATTCAATAGTTTTGTTCAAAGAACCCAACGTGCTGCACATGGGCGATACTTTCTTTAACGGCTTTTTTCCGTTTATCGATCACAGCAGCGGCGGCACACTGGAAGGTCTTATTGCAACCACAGAGATCGTACTGAGCCTTGTCGATGACAACACGCAGATCATCCCGGGACACGGACCGCTGGCCACAAAAACAGACCTTGAAAAGTACCAGTCAATGCTGCTGACCGTACAGGACAAAATGCAACCGGCACTCGCTTCCGGTAAATCGCGGGAGGAGGTTCTGGCCGAGAACCCGTTGGAAAGCGTTGGTAAGATCTGGGGCAACGGTTTTATGAAAACCGACGTATTTACCGGCATACTTTACGACATTGCCAACGACGGCTGAGACAACAGCCAGAATACAAGTGGAAACGGTCTGTACCAAATAACTACGCAGATACAAAGCTCCTGACAACTGTCAGGAGCTTTTTTAACTCAGTGTCTTCGGCGGCCAAGGAGCAGTAACAATACAGACAATCCGAATGCCCCGCCTCCACTTGAGATCTCTCCACCGGTAAATTCTCCACCATCCGGTACATTGGTACCTTCAGGCACTGAGCCGTTTTCTCCAATTGAAGTACCGGGAGAACCCAGTGTAGCCACCTGAAATTCTCTCTGCTCCAGTACATCTGGCTGACCAAAGGCAGCGGTATCTTCGAGCTTCCAGCTCGCTTGCTGCGCAATAGGCGGCGGGCCAAAAGGAAAAGGGCTGATTGTATCTATCACAACTTCACCATTGCGACCGGTACCCTCTCCGAGCCTAAGATTCCAGTGATCGCTATTATCAATGCAGTCGATACTTAACGTAGCATTGCGATCAAGCTGCTGCTCACCCATATCCGCGTTAAAAACGAATGCCGGATCTCTGGTCATTTCATCTGCTGACAGAGTCGTAAACAAGCGAGTCAGGTAGCGGTCACCAGCGAGTACATCCAGTGATGCCTGCAACGGCAGAATAACTTCATCACGTATAACCGAATCAACTGCAGAGCGTGCAGCAGCTAACTCAGCCGCGGTAAAGTTGGTAGCAAGAAAATTCTGATCGAAATATTGATTCCGTGACTGGCCGTTCTGCAAAGGCAAAGACGCCTCAAGTGTGTCACCTACAACTGAGTTGGAGATTATATTCTGCACCAGACTCAAGTATTCAACATCAGATGATGCGCTAATGCGATCCAGCTGAGCTTCTATATCAGCGGGTGATGAAAGTGACGCCTCAAGGTTATCAAATCGCCCCGCGTAGTCAGTTGCAAACCCCTGCCCGCCGGCTTCATTCATTGCCTCGGTGATCAGCGTCTGGTAACTGGCGTAGGCATTTCGAGTACCGTTAAACCAGTCGAGTCTGGTGTAGTTCGGTGTGACGTGTAAAAAGTTCTCAGGTACTGCACGTGCATCACCAAGCAACCACACTAACACTCCCATATCTTCAAGCGCTGCAACCGCGGTCAGCCGAATAGGTATCACCGGCTTTTCGCTTTCGTACTTCATGATCAAAGGTTGAATACTTCCGGTACCGCGATTCTGTTGCAGTCTTACCGCCACAAACTTCATCTGCTCCTCTACATACGGTGCGAGTAAATCTGCTCCCTGGGAGGTTAAGTCAAAGTTGTTATCCAACAACCACTGCGATATCGATTCAGCATTGTCACCACTGATCAGGGTCACGGTATAACCACCGATATCCTGCATGCTTTCGATCACCACACCACTGGAGCTATCTGCACTTTCGGCAACAGAGGCATCAACAGTGGCATCCGGACTGGCCAGCGGAAAGTTTGCAGGGCAACCGAAACCTTCCTGTTGCAGATTAAACTGAGGTCGTGTTGCGGATTCAAGATCGGTAAATATGGTATTGCTTCCCAGCTCGTACTGAGGAGTGGAGGGCACGGGTACTACCCAGCTAAAATCACTCGGATCACCTTGAAACTGGATCTGCACCATGGCGGTGACCTGATTGCCATCCTGCCGAAATACAATTTGTTCAGCCGCCTGGTTAATTGGCACCAACTGGCAGAAAAATCCACCACAGGCTGAGCTTGTGGTCGGCAGAAAGCCGATGCCAGCTAGCATTCCCGCCACGGTAATTCGTCTTAAATACTTCATTTTTTCAGCTCCCTGGTGAGTAACTACTTAAGGAATTACTTAAGAATTATCATATTTGGGATATTATTCCCATATATAAGATAGCACACACGAGCCGAATTACAAGTGATTCCCGTCACACGATCCCCACCACCCCATGCGTCACCAACGCCTTTTACAACACTTACTATCCGCCAACGCCAGGACGTGTGGCTAAAAATACGGCCGGGGTGAGGCACGCTCTGAGCCCACCTCACCTCAATCGATCAGTTTCTTCTTTGCTAAGTGGCGCTGGTATTACAGCTCAACAACTGTACAGTCATCAAATACAGCCGAATCGTCGGCATACAGTGTGACAGCACCCTG
>CAYLZS010000330.1:0-3633 GCA_964388065.1 uncultured Granulosicoccaceae bacterium | reverse complement strand
GAGTGAATCGAGGAGGGGTATTCCACGGAAGCCGGCTCTGATTTCGTGCTGCGATGGGGACCGTTCCGGGTCGCAAGCATAACGAGCTCGTGGAGCTCTGCCCGTCTTGCCTTCTTGTTTGCCCTTTTGTTACGCCGGTAACAGATGTATAAGAACACCAGGAAGACGAAGATGATGAGGATGGAGGACACCCCGGAGCCGAAGGAAGCCCAATTAAACTGCATGAACGCAGCTCCTGCCGATTGATCGACAACCCGGTTGCGGTTTGCCTGAGATTGCTGGGTATTTTGGGAAGGCCTGGGGGAGCGTCTTTGGATTTACACATTTTGAAGGAGATGTTGATTGCTCAGGAGATGCTGTCACATTTACTTCAATTTGTTTATTAGCTCTCAACATTTGTCTAGATCGGATAAAAGTACGCCCCTCACAATTCACTGTATAAGACTGCTTGTCAGGCCAAATTCCCACGATAATTCCAGCTGAATCCCACTTGCCAGTTTTGGGGTGTTGTATTACAACAGGCTGGTTTGGAGAGAGAAGAGGCATATTTACTTTATCTGCATCGTAGTATTCAGCACTTTTCAAGAAACTCGAGTCTTTGGCCTCTTTCGCAGCGGAGAAATCACATTGCTCATATTGTTTTTGAAGCATGGGCAAATTAGTTAATTGCCTTCTTCCAAAAAAATAGCTAAGCCGGACTATAGCCATCACTGCAAGGCACATTTCTCCAGGAATATAGTGCCTTGTTTGCTGATTCTCTCGTAATACTACACTTTTGAAGTAAATGCTACACATTCTTCACGGCCGCTTCAGCTAGACCATTACCTCTAGGGTTAGAAGGGGAGGACAATTCATGTAAAATGTTATTGTGTTCACACCAAGCCATAAATGGCCCTAGAAATTGAGGGCCCCCATCAGATCGTATAGTGGAAGGCCAACCAAGAATGTTGAACCAATCTTCCAGTATACCAGTAACTGCACGAGTTGTCACTGTATTTAATTGTTTAAACACCGGAAACCCTGACCATTTGTCCACACAAATTAAGTATTGTTTTCCAGCAAACTCTAATAAATCTACCCCCACATGAGCCATTGGAGGGCCGTAGGAGGCTGAAGGCGGTTCAGTAGATACTGGATTGGCAGGGAGACTTGGCAGGTTGCGAAAACAAGGTTTGCACGATTCTAAGAATGTACGAATGTCATTTGTCATTCCTGGCCAGTAGAATAATGCTTGGGCTAATTTGAGTGTCTTTTCTTGTCCTGGGTGGCCTGAATGTAATCTTGACAGAATTAACGGTATTGCTGCTGTAGGGATCACAATTCTGCGGGAGTCCAGTACAATTAGAAAACCTTCTACACTTAGTCTTTCTCTTAATCCCTTAAGAGTGTTTGACAACTTCGAGTAACTCATATTATTTAGAATATCCTGAGTACATAGTCTGTAGTCATCATCAATGGATGATAGCACCATATCAATAGCTGGATCACTAGTCGCTGCTAGACATGTCAAAGCAGTGTCTACCGTAATGTCTGGATCCTCTTCTGGTGCATATAGCGGGGCACGAGAAAGAGTATCTGTTATCTCATGACTTTTTCCAGGCACTTCACTGTAAAAGAGTAGGGCGTAAGGCGCTCTCTATATCTCTGTCAGCGAGGATTAGGAATATCGTGTATCGGCTTGAGAAAAATTCCTTCCAACGGCCGATGATCTGTTGAAACTTGGAAAGTTGGCAAACCCCGGAGGTAAAAGTCACACTTATTAATAGCCCACCAGATTGCCATACACTCAAGTTCAATTGTAGCATATCGACGTTGAGTATCGGTCCAGGATTTTGAACCACACGTGATAATTTTGGGCTCCCCTTTATCGCCATATTGGAGTAGAGCGAAGCCAATGCCAAAATGTCGCGATGCATCCGTCAAGAGATGTACTTCACGAGTGGAATCAAAATGGTTTGTTTGCATGTTTTTAGTTAACAATGTCTTCAATGTCTTAAACTCGAACTCTTGGTTGTCAAGCCAAAAAAATGTTTTTCCTTTACCTAGTAAAGAGCGCATAGATACAGTTGCATGAGCATAATCTGGAATGAAAAAAGCCAGTTGTTGTGCCATTCCCAGAAATGACTTCAATGCAGTTTGGTCTTTGGGCCGAGGAAAATTGGAGATGGATTCAATTCTGGTTGGATCCGGATGCACACCACTGTTAGACACAATATAGCCAGCAAAGGGCATAGATGTACCAATGGAGAACTTCTTCTTGGAGATAATTATATTCAATCGCTCGCAATTTTGAGCAATAATCTCTATTATTTGTTGAAGTTCCTGCAAAGATGAGGCCCAAATCAGAATGTCGTCAACTATTTTCTTTGCCCAAAGCAGACCATCAACCACTGCATCGGATCTTTGGCACCATTCGTCTGAAGATGCAATTAAGCCTTGTGGAATGCACAAATATCTGTATCTGCCAGCAGGAAGGAGGAAAGTCGTTAACATAGATGATTCCTCATCCAATGCAATTTGAAAGTATCCGTTAACTGCATCGAATTTAGCGAAATAATTCGCAGTTGACGGAATACTTTGTATAATCTCTGTCACACATGAGAAGGGATGCACCGGTCTATTCACGTATTTGTTAAGCCCTGTGTAGTCCGTCACCATTCGAACACTTTTACCATCCGGCTTTACTAAAAAAAAAGCTGGAGAGCACCATTCCGTAGGAATATGACATGGGGCTATAACTCGTTTCTTGATTAGTTCTTGCACTCACTTGTCTGCCTTTCCTCTAAATCTAAGAGGAATTTGTCTAGCAGAGGTGACTTGGTATGGGATATAGTTCTGTTTCAAGTGAATGTGGACAGGATCCGTTCTCATTGCCTCTTCAGTTAGAGAGTCTTTGAACACGTTAGGGAACTTTTCAAAGATATAACTCTGAATTGAAGAAGAAGATAGGGCGGCTGTGAATGCTGGAAACTGTGAATGTAACATCTTCAAACGTATCATGTCATGCCAACTAATTAAGGCTGGATGTGACATACCGTTTCCTACAATCACTGTGGTCACTATATTGGCAGACTTATTGGCAATATGCACTTTTGCTGTCCCGAGCACATTAACTGATCCTCCATTAGCTGTAATTGGATTCACCGATTTGTTATTGTTTGCATTCAGCTTGAGGAGATCAGCTGTTTCACTCGAAAAAAAAGTTTGCGTCTAGCCAGTGTCCGGCAAACAGCTGACCAAAACACCAGCATGCTCACGGCCGACCGGAGCAAGTCACAACGGAGCTTGCGGAGTTGGGATATTGTGCAGCTGTGCAGTGTAAGCCGATACAGAGTCGGAGTAATCAACTGCTAGCGGCTGCTGATGCGTCAGCTGCAGCTGCGTGTGCGGCTGAACGGAAGGCGGATAGGACATGGTGTACGTCAGTTGCTGCTCTTGCATGACGCGCGCGGCAGCAGCTCGGAGACATACGGAAGACAGTTTTTATTATTTTTTTTTTTTGGCTGCCCATCTGCCGACGTGTCAGCAGATGGTAATGGAGGCCCACCGGGGTTTACAATACCCGGCACGACATCTTCCACACCCTGGGCAGGGGTCAATCAAGACCACCTCTATGCCCATGCTCTAGCCACA
>CAYLZS010000329.1:0-8049 GCA_964388065.1 uncultured Granulosicoccaceae bacterium | reverse complement strand
TGCGGTCAGCAAGATTTAGTCAACCACGAATAGAAGCGGAAATCGCTTTTTTATTGAAAGATGACTGGCGTGGTAACAACATATCAATATTTGATGTATTGAATGCATCAGACTATGTGTCACCGGCACTTGAAATTCTTGATACTCGTATATTGAGGGTTGACCCGGAAACCGGTACCACCAGAAACGTCTGTGACACTATTGCCGATAACGCCGCGAACGCCGGTATCGTCCTTGGTGGTCGTGCATGCAAGCCCAATGACATTGATCTGCGATGGGCTGGTGCGATCGTATCCCGCAATGCGGTGGTTGAAGAAACGGGTCTGGGAGCGGGTGTGTTGAATCATCCGGCGCAGGGCATTGTATGGCTTGCGAATCGGCTGGCTCAGTATGGCCAGTCAATAGAAGCCGGGCAGGTGGTTATATCGGGATCGTTCATCAGGCCGATTGAAGCGATGCATGGTTCAACTATTAATGCCGATTTCGGACCGCTTGGCTCTGTGAGCCTGTTCTTTGAATAGCGTATCAGGGTGCTAAAACGGGCATTATTGACCAAAAATATTGAAGTGATACAGGTATTTCAGAAACAAAACTACCTATAGTCTAACTATCACTTTTGGTCTATAGCGTTATGAGTAAATTAAATAAGCCCGGTGTAAACGGGTTGAATGTACAAACATCGGGTAAGGATACGGGCACGGCTGTCAGTGCATCCGGTGCTGTTGATTCGGTTGATCTGGAAAAATGTGCTGCATCCTCGGTTCCGCAAAGAGACTATCTGCAGCTGATGCTGGTGCAGTTGCGTCGGGTGGAAAATCTGGAGCAGGAAAACAGGAAGCTGCTCGCTGAGCGCGATGTATTGAATGAGAAGTATCAGGAGCAGCTGCAGATTGTCACGGCATTAAAAGCGGAAATAATATTGGGTCGCAGTTCGAAGCAGGGTATGAACAAGAGCCGTGTAAAGTCGTCAAAAACACAGGCTCTGAAAGAGTTGCCTGCGATTGACGCGGCGGAGTTTCAACCACTGCAGGATCAGTCAGATACTGGCCTTACGCAGGGCTATAAGGCAATTGCAAACACAACCGCGGCACTCGGGAGTTCGGTAAAATCTTCAGCCAGCTGGTGTGGCAAAAAAGTTGTAGCGATTCTTACCTAAGCTGAGGTATTGGTCCGGAGTATCGGTCTATGACCAACTATTGCTCTTTTGGTCTTTCAGTAAAGACCAAAAGAGCTTGTTACTCGCTAACAGCGCGTTAAAAAATAACCACAGAACGTATCGATTCACCTTTGTGCATTAAATCGAATGCTGTATTGATGTCATCAAGTGGCATTGTGTGAGTAATTAACGGGTCGATTTCGATTTTACCTTCCATATACCAGTCTACAATTTTCGGTACATCAGTTCGGCCTTTAGCGCCGCCGAATGCTGTGCCGCGCCAGTTGCGCCCTGTCACCAGCTGGAAAGGCCGGGTACTTATTTCCGCGCCAGCGGGTGCGACACCAATAATAATCGATGTACCCCAGCCTTTGTGGCAACACTCCAATGCCTGGCGCATAACTTCAACGTTACCGATACATTCAAATGAGTAGTCGGCACCGCCGTTAGTCAGATCAACCAGGTAGGGCACGAGATCGCCTGCAACTTCAGAAGGATTAACGAAGTGCGTCATACCAAAGCGCTCAGCAATTTCTTTTCTTGCAGGGTTAAGATCGACACCAACGATTTTATCGGCACCTGCAAGGCGTGCGCCCTGAATTACGTTCAGGCCTATTCCGCCAAGGCCGAATATCACAACGTTGTCTCCGGGCTTAACCTGTGCCGTATTGATTACCGCACCAATGCCTGTTGTAACACCACAACCGATGTAGCAGATCTTATCGAACGGTGCATCTTCACGAACTTTAGCCAAAGCGATTTCCGGCACCACGGTGTAGTTAGAGAACGTCGAAGTACCCATGTAGTGAAAGAGCTTGTCTTTGCCGCGTGAAAAGCGGCTGCTGCTGTCGGGCATTAAGCCCTGACCCTGAGTTTCTCTTATCTGTTGGCAGAGGTTGGTTTTACCGGAAGTGCAGTAGTCACAAACACGGCATTCCGGTGTGTACAACGGAATAACATGATCACCTTTCTTAAGGCTGGTGACTCCCGGACCCACTTCTACCACAACCCCCGCACCCTCATGGCCGAGTACCGCAGGAAATATTCCCTCCGGGTCGGCACCGGAAAGCGTGAACTCGTCGGTATGGCAGATACCGGTGGCTTTGATCTCAATCAGACATTCACCGGCTTGTGGACCTGCGACATCGATTGTTCCCACCTCAAGCGGTGCTCCGGCTTTTACTGCGATCGCGGCTCGTGATTCCATTGGTGATTCCTGTTAGTTGTGGAGGGCTCTACGCGTCTGCGCGGTAGAAATGTACGTAGCAGAGCTACTAATGCGCAGACTCCTGTCTGGCAGTATAAATTTCCAACCCGTTGTTCGCTAGCCTAATACGGTCGCTTCCATATGGCACATATAGTCACGCCGGAGAATCTCTTTTGGTGCTGAGAGAGCCGTAAGTCACTGAAAAATATGGCGCGCCCCGCAGGATTCGAACCTGCGACCTCGCCCTTAGGAGGGGCACGCTCTATCCAGCTGAGCTAGGGGCGCTACGCCACACTGAGTGTATGACGACGGTCGCCGAACTACAATAACTGTGCGTGTCTATTGATTTGTGTATTCGTCTGTAAAGTTATGGCAGAACTGCCGATAAAGAGGTGTTGAAATTTTTACCGACCGCATTTCCAGCGGGCGGCACTACCGAAATTAGAGGTAAAAAATATGTCTGCACTAGAGAAGAGCAATGAACGTCGGCAGTTCCGCCGAATTTCTGATGCGATTGCTCTGGCAATCCATGCTGCTGATGAAGCTGCCAACGAGCAGGACTATGAAGGTGCTGAACTGCCTGACTATCCTACGCATGTCGTCAGCCTCAGCCCGAACGGTCTGAAGTGTTATCACAGTGAAGTATTTAACGATGGTGACAAGCTACAGCTGAGCATAAAATTGTTTCCAAGTGGTGTTCGCATCGATACCCAGGCAATTGTAGTTAACTCTGGTGAAGATGAGGGCAAGCAACAGAATAATCGCTTTTTTGCAGGGCTTTCTTTTGTAGGCCTCAGTGAGGAAAACAGTGATCAGCTGCTGGATCATATTGATCGTGTTGCACGTGAGTCTTTTGGTGGTGCAGTAAAACTGGTTAATCGCTCTTAAGGTTTGCTGCAACTGTGTGGAACCGATTCGTGTAGTTTGCAGGTTCCTCATAAACACATACTAGCGGCTAAGTTTTTCAACTAACAAGCCGCTGATCCTCTCGCAAAGCCAATTGTGACCGAACAGCGGTATATAGCCGCTGATGAATGCGACGTGACCACCGTGGGTGGTCAATTCAAAATTGACCGCATCAGAGAGTTGATCGTTTGTTGGAATACACTTCTTACTAAAGAATGGATCATCTGCTGACCACAGGATGTGCGTCGGTGTTTTGATATTGATTAAGTCAGTCAGCGTACTGGCTTTTTGGTAGTAGTCCTGCCAGCTCTTATAGCCATGTAACGGTGCAGTTATGTGGTGGTCAAAGTCGAAAAAATTCTTCACAGAATCGAGATCGAACTCATTGAGTCCGAGTTCGGGGTAGCGTGCCCGCTTTGTGCGCAGCGCAATTTTCAATTGATTGATCAGTCTGCGCTGGTAGATTCTTGAAAATCCCTGATCCATGCGCTTTGCACCTTCCTCAAGCACCAGTGGCGGACTGACCGATACTGCAAACTGCAATGGGTTGTCAGTGCTGATGCCAAGGTATTTTAAAAGCGCGTTGCCACCTAATGAAAAACCCGCTGCTGCCAGCGGTTTGTCCGGGTAGCGTCTGGAAATTGTGTCGGTAACGAAGGCAATGTCCTGCGTATGGCCACTGTGATAGGAGCCACGGGTTTTATTTGGTTCATCACCGCAGCCCCGAAAGTGCATAAGCACGGCACGCAAACCTTGTGCGCTTAGCGAATGCATCAGGCATCTTGCGTACTGTGATTTTATAGAGCCAGTCAATCCGTGAAAGATAACCACGATCGGCCCGTCGTTTTCTTCTGTCCACAAGAGATCAACGAAGTCGTTGTCGGGTGTTGTCAGTCTCTCGGTACTGGTAACAGGCTCAGGTGTGCGTTGGACTTTTGCAGCCCATAAGGTTTGGGCATGCGGATTACGAAGCCACCATGCTGGACGGAATTTACTGGAATGAAGCATCAGTCGGGAAGATTCAAAAGGGTGAGCTTGTTAGAGTATGCACTGAACGGATAATAACAATAATAATGAACATCCTGATCTCAAACGATGATGGCTGGTTAGCACCAGGCATTGCAGCACTTGCCAGCGCGGTACAACCCTTTGCCAATATAAAGGTTGTGGCACCGGATAAAAATCGCAGTGCCGCCAGTAACTCGCTTACTTTAACGCGACCGCTCAGGGCGATACAGCACAAACCCGATTGGTACAGCGTTGATGGTACCCCTGCAGACTGTGTCAATCTGGCATTGAACGGATTGCTCGACTGGTCACCGGATATTGTCATCAGTGGTATCAATGCGGGTCCAAATCTTGGGGATGATGTTGTCTACTCAGGTACCGTTGCTGCTGCAATGGAAGGTTATTTCCACAATCTGCCTGCGATGGCGTTTTCATTGGCTGATGTCAGTGGTGGCTATGAGGTAGCCGCACAGATAGCGGCAGATCTTATAAAGCCCTGCGTTGAAGATGGTGGCAAACAGTCGAGTATTGTTAACGTCAATCTGCCAAATATAGCTGTAGCTGATTCGGCAAAGCTTACAGTGACAAGGCTCGGGCTCAGAAGCCGTAAAGGCGCGAAACGCATTGAACAGAAAGACCCGCGTGGTGAAACGATCTACTGGATTGGCCCTGTCGGCACCCCTCAGGATGCAGGTGAGGGCACTGACTTTCACGCCATAGCCAGCGGTGAAGTATCTATTACGCCTTTGTCTTACGACATGACTTCGCATGATCGTATCGCACCCTTATCAAAGACATTATCAGGAGGTGCGGTGTGAATGTAGAAGCACGGTTTAAAGGTATTGGAATGACTTCGGTCAGAACGCGCAAGCGTCTTGCTGAAAGACTGCGTGACAGAGGCATTCACAACGATGCCGTATTGAATGCAATAGTTGAAATGCCGCGCCATATGTTTGTAGACGAAGCGATGGCAACAAGAGCTTATGAAGACTGCGCATTGCCTATTGGCGAAGGGCAAACCATCTCGCAACCCTATGTAGTGGCGTTAATGACACAGCTGTTGCTCGAGAGCCAGTCTGTGAATAGTGATTTGCGTGGCCCTGTTCCGACAAAAGTGCTGGAGATCGGCACCGGTTCTGGTTATCAGGCGGCGATTTTATCAACGCTGGTTGACCAGGTGTATACCGTCGAGCGGGTGCGTACCTTAGCGCACAGATGCAGCCGCAAATTCAGCAGCATGGGAATCCGCAATATCAGCTCCAGATATACCGACGGTTATGACGGCTGGGCATCGGAGGCGCCGTTCGACGCAATTATAGTAACAGCGGCAATGGAGAGGGTGCCGCAAGAGCTGATCGATCAGCTGCAAACGGGTGGTGTTCTGATTGGTCCGGTCGGGTCAAGGTCAGGTGCGCAGCAACTCTCGGTGCATCGCTTGAGGGAAACAGGGCAGCTGCAAACCCAGCAGATTGCATCAGTGCGCTTTGTGCCATTTTTGTCTGGTGTTTGTTAGGTACCAGCGGTTGCCGGCAATACTCATAGTCTCGACGAGCTGAGCTGCGCCCTATGATACACAGGCGCTCAATTTCGCTGGTATTTTCTTCTGTAAGGTTACAACTATGAAGTAACTGGTTTAAGAAGTGCCCCTTCAGCTCTGTTTTTATTGCAGATTTTCTTATCCTGTCGTATAAATGGCCTGTTCAGTCAGCGCTTACGCACCGCTGATTGCTTTTAGCGTTTCATCGCTGGATCCGTTCCTTCGCCGCATTTTCAGTTTTAATTCCGGCTTTAGGCGTTCCATGCATGGACCTGCATCACTTTTTACTAACAGGTTGAGTATGAATAAGAAATTGCTGGGCACCGCCGTAATTGCCGCATCCGCCGTCACTTTCACCAGTGGTTGTGGAGTTCTTGAGACGATAGATGTACCAGACCTGGCTCTTCCCAAGCTCGCGCTTCCGGGAATTCCGCAGGTACGCTTCGATTCGAACACTTATGTTGTTCAACCAGGCGACACACTGGAGTCGGTGTCCAGTCGTTACGAAATCGATCCCGATTCACTTATTGAAATCAACGAACTGGAGTTGGCCGAGCTGGTTCCCGGCCAGCGGCTAATACTGTTGCGCGGCGATGATGTTGAAACCATTGCAGCTAATTCCGGAACAGCTGCAGGTGTCGGACAACCCATTGCGATTCCGAACGCTACACAAACAACCGCTACCGCATCTGCGAATCCGGTAGCTGATCCGTCGGTTATTCGCTCGGATGTGCTTGTTCCGGGCCAGGGCGTGGCTGATGAGGGCAATGAAGAGATAATTGGCGTTGTCACCAATGATGCCCTGCTTGATGAACAGCCGATCTTTGTCTCTGAAGCAGGCTTGCCACCACCGCTGCCTCAGCCTAAGTCACCGGGTGTGGGTGTTAAGCGCCCGCAGGGTGTTGAAACCATTATTCAAGAGGTAAAAGCTAATCCAAACGTAGCCAGGTCTGAACCGGCCATGGTTGAACCTGTTGCGGTTGAGCCGGTCAACATTCCATCTGCAGGCACAATTGAAATTGTCGATGCAGCGTCTGGCACGCAGTCGAAGCGAATTACGGTTAACAACCACGTCGGGGGCTGGAACTGGCCGGCGCTGGGTACAATCACTCGTGAATTCGATCTGCGCGAGATAAATCGTCAAGGACTGGACATAGATCCTGGCCCGGGTGCCGCTGTTCAGGCAGCAGCCGATGGCGAGGTGGTCTATAGCGGCAGAGATCTGGCGAGTCATGGCAATTTGGTCATCTTAAGACACGACAATAATTTCCTTAGCGCTTACTCGAAAGTGAGCGATATTTTTGTGAAGGAAAATCAGATAGTTAAAGCTGGTGATCTTATCGCATCCGTTGGTGGCGACAAGTCCGGCAGCAACGAAGTCCACTTCGAAATCCGTCGAAACGGCGAGCCAGTCAACCCGATTGACTATTTACCGGCGCTATAAACTAAACTTGGCACAGAACTTGCATGTATATACGCAACGAAGTTGCAACTGTGCCAACTAAGCGCCAATCGCCAAGCGGTTCAGCTAACGGCACATCGGACCCCTGATAAAAAGGGGGTCCGGCAAACTTCGCTCAACAACAATAATAAATAGAATGCGGAGATTGAGATGGGCCAGAGTGAACTTGCAGTTTGGGATTCAAACGACGAACGCGTAGCGCAGAGCTCACGCGTAGAAGATGTAGTTGATGATGTAGATAACGAGCAGGAGCAAGAGGAAGAAGAAACTTTTGCCGACCAGCTGCGCAGAACCAAAGAGGCATCCCCCAGCAGTAAAGCCAGATCGCGCGATATGGACGCGACACGGCTTTATCTTAAGGAGATTGAACACTCTCCGTTGCTGACAGCAGATGAAGAAAAGCACTACACGCGGCTGGCCCAGAAGGGCGATGAAAAATCCCGTGCAAAGATGATTGAGTGCAATCTTCGACTGGTGGTTAAAATCGCCAGACGCTATTTAAACAGGGGTTTAACGCTTCTGGACCTGATTGAAGAAGGCAACCTTGGCCTGATCCATTCGGTTGAAAAGTTTGATCCGGAGAGAGGATTTCGCTTCTCCACTTACGCCACCTGGTGGATCAGACAAACCATTGAACGCGCCCTGATGAACCAGACCCGAACCATACGTCTGCCAATTCACGTCGTAAAAGAAATGAATGTCTACCTCAAGGCCGAGCGTCGTCTTCAACAGAAGATGGATAAAGAACCGACTGCCGAAGACATCGCCGCCGA
>CAYLZS010000328.1:0-11415 GCA_964388065.1 uncultured Granulosicoccaceae bacterium | reverse complement strand
CGACGAGGCAGAGCACAGAGTTAACTTAGACCTTGAATTCTACACAAAGGCACAGATGAAGGTCTCCGGAGTGCTTGTGACCTTTGATGATAGAGGAAATTTAGTATATGAAAAGGGAAGCCAAACCAAAGAGGATATCGCAGACGAAAAGGCAGCAGCGAAAAAGAAGCAATCGACTAAATCAGATCAATCTGATACCACCGCCGATGCACCTGTTGATCCTAACAAACTATCTAAAGCGCTGGAGAATGACCTCCGGTTGAGCTACCGATCTTTCGTAAAAGCACAGCTCCTTAAACACCCGGAATTGGCTGTTGAGTTATTAAATTACTCGCTGATAGTTTCGATGATCGGTGACTGGACAAGCAAGTTCAACGCGATTTCAACCAGAGAGACCGTGGATGAGACGCCCACTAATCATTATTCCGAGAGCAAGGCCGCTCTTATTTTAGAACAAGCGTATAAAGCTTTGCCCCAGGATTGGATGGACACGGATTCTGACTCAGAAAAATTCCAATCCTACCTCGCTCTGAAGGATAGTGACAAGAATCAGCTACTAGCTTATGTCTCCGTTCTCACGTTAGATGATGATCTTGATAACACGATTGCTATCAAAACCAACCTCAACCCAAGAGATTACTGGACACCGAATGCGCAGAATTATTTCGGGCGGATATCCAAAATACTGGTACTCGACCATATCCAGGAACTGGTTGGTGTGAAGCACAGAAAGCAGCAAGAGACATCTAAGAAATCAGAGGTTGCTCAATTTGCTGAGGATATTTTCAAAGGTGGAGAAAATACGTTCGAGACTATTAATAAATGGTTGCCGCCATTCTTCCAGACCAAGTAATGCATATCAATCCGATGAGCTTATATCCCCAGATGTGAGTTCATCGGTCTAACCTACTACCGCGTAGAGCTAAAAATGTCAGAATAATTGCTGTAACTTCCCGTGGATGGAGTTGTCCTAAAAAACGCGAAATTGCACAGTACACAATAGCCGACACCGCTCTGGTGCAAGGACTAACGCAAGTGCTGTCGCATCCGTGGCACCCTGTCTTATTTGCCGTCAAATGTTCTCTTTTGTGCAAACGCAAAATAGGACAAATCAATGATATCCACTGATCTATCAACTTCGTCCCATACTGTCACAGTTGCTTATGGCATCGCTCAGGAAACGGCCTACACCGATGAAGGGGAGGTTATAACCCACCATTTCCCGGCGCTAAATTACCAGGGTGATGGAGAATTCGTGGCTACCGAGACATTTATTGTTGATGCAGATCTGTCCACTGATGAAATCGCAGCAGTCGTTGCCAGATAAACGGAATATTTTATCTAGCTAGCTAGCCCGTCTCAATAGTTTGTAGAAATAGTTTGTAGAAAAATAGTTTGTAGAAACCTAGACCCGACCTGACAAACAATGTCAGAATTGATCTAACCCGAAAGTCTCTGATCGGCCAATAGCCCCCAGATGTAAGATCAATGCGAATGGCTGCTTTCCACGCATTGGTTTATTACTCGAACTATTTCAAGTGTGTAGAATCTTGGGTATGAATGCCAGAAACCACGAAGCACTTGGTCAGCCACTAGAGCTACCCTGTGGGGTCGTATTAAAAAATCGTCTATTAAAATCGGCTATGTCCGATTCGCTTGGAGACGGGTGCGGAAATCCCACTAATACCCAAATACGTCTCTACCAGCGTTGGGCCAATGGCGGAGCAGCAGCGTTAATTGTTGGCGAGGTGCAAACCTCCCCTAACTTTGCTGAAAAGCCCGGTAATTTGGTACTTCACTCCGGTTCTAATCTAACGCTTTTCGAAGAATTGGCAGTTCAGGGCAGCACGGATAATACTCAACTTTGGCTTCAGCTCGGGCAAGCTGGTGCAATGGCATATCCTCCAATCAGCACTCCCAAAGGACCTAGCGCAATTGAAATTCCAGGTCTTAGCTGCGCAGCATTGTCAAGAGAGGAAGTACGTGGCATTCCGCTGGAATTCGCATCAACTGCCCTTATGGCTCAAAAGCTCGGGTTTGGCGGAGTTCAAATTCATGCAGCTCACGGGTTTTTGCTTAGCCAGTTTCTATCACCATTGTTCAACAAGCGTAGAGATGAGTACGGCGGTTCAATAGATTCGCGTATGCGATTACTAATAGAAGTGGTTAATCATGTAAGGGATACTGTGGATGACCATTTTGTGGTCGCAGTAAAACTGAACGCCACGGATCAGCTGGATGGAGGTTTAGAGACCAGAGATGCGCTGGAAGTAGTTTCTGCATTAAATGACACTGGTATCGATATTATCGATATTAGTGGAGGTACCTATTTCCCTGGAGCAAAGTCTGCCTCTGATGCTTCTACAAACGGACCGTACTTTCTTGATTTCGCTAAGCAAGCTCGCAAGCGAACCGACAAACCGCTGATGGTGACCGGTGGATTCAAGCGCTTAGAGCAATCTGTGAATGCGGTCGCTGGTGGAGATGCAGATTTAGTTGGTCTTGCTCGTGCTTTAGTTGTCGATCCGGAGCTTCCGAATCGATGGCTAAATAATCAGAGGGCTAATCCGACGTTTCCTAGGTTCAGTTCGCCACCTACGGGTGGTGTTACCGCCTGGTATACGATGCGCTTAACACAAATTGGTCAGGATCGTGACTCCGAGGATCTTCCGAGTTTGGACGCTACTATCAAGCTATACGAAGATCGAGACAAAGAACGTGTTTATGTCTGGAACGAACATTTCAAAAACAGGTGATCATTGAAGGAAATTTGATTGCTTCGAGCTCTAAAGCGGACGAACGCAGCTTTCCTGTGAACGGCTGGTTCGGTTAAGGTTTAGAAGATAGCTGCCAGCAAACGAAGCTCAAACAGGCAACTCTGTCAGGGGCAGCTGTCTTCTAGAGCCCCATGTAGGAAACCGCGGTTGTTTGCCGCGATGTTGATATGAGCTGGTGAGTTCGGGCTATGGGGTTTTGATTGTCGATGTTGTGATTGTTGTGAGTCATCATCACTAAGTTTTCTCCAGAACAGCGGTATAGGGTATTGAATTTTACCGTAGCTATCACATCTGAAGCCTGATATCGGGGTAAAAACAGGGTGATAATATTTCTCAAGCAATACGATAACGCTACCGGCTTATAACAGTAGAAGAAAAGGGAGTATATTTCGGATTGTTTTCTCATGCAGGCATTTTCGATTTCATTGGTGGTGCTCTCACCCGCCGATAGGGATTACTGATCACATCGATAATGTGTAAAGGAGTCCCACACTGCCTACAGATAAAAGTATCGCTCTCTGATTCATCGTCGAGGTCAGATTCTGGAGCAGAAACAGATAGAGCCTTACGAGCAGCAGCCAGTTTTTCGAGTCTGACCGCGTTGGCAAGAAAACCATAGTGTCTAATACGATGGAGTTTGTCTGGCAGAATATGTATTAAGAATCGACGGATAAACTCATCGGTACGCAGTGTCATCGTTCGGTAGCGTGCTCTGTTTTTTATCCGATAGTCCTTCCACTTGAATGTGACGTGATGTCTATCGGCGGAGATCAGCCTTGAGTTGGAGATGGCCACACGATGTGTGTAGAGAGATAGATACCTCAAGACAGCCTCCGGTCCATTGAATGGACGTTTGGCGTATACGACCCATTCTCGCTGTCGTGCTGGTGCGAGATGCTTTTTGAAGTTGTTGCTGTCCTCAAGCGAGGACATTGACGTATGAAACTTCAATAGCCCAACATCGTAAGCGTGTTGTAGTTGCTCAAGGAATAACCTACGGAACAAGCGTGATAGCACTCGCACCGGCAAGAAGAATCCCTTTTTGCAACTGATCCAGCGCTTCCCGTCGATTGATAGCCCGCCACCTGGAACGATGCAATGCAGATGAGGATGATGAGTCATTGCCGACCCCCACGTATGCAGTACCGCTGTCAAAGCCGTTTGCACTCCCAGATGTTTAGGATCTGCTGCAATGGTCAGAAGCGTTTGTGAAGCGGCTCTGAACAAGATGTTGTAAACAACAGCGGGATTCTGAAAGGCGACATCAGCGATCTCTGCAGGTATCGTGAATACGATATGGTAGTACTCGATCGGCAATAGCTCTCGTTGCCGAGCATCAAGCCATCGACGGGCAGTGCTAGACTGACACTTCGGGCAGTGTCGGTTACGACATGAGTTGTAGGCTATCTCTGTGACTTCGCATTCCGTGCACCGTAGCACATGGGCGCCGAGTGAAGCGGTACGGCAACGCTCAATAGCCGACATGGCTTTGAGCTGTCGCAAGCGCACGCGCCCCTTGTTTGCCTGACGCCAAGATGCACCGAAGTCACGGAAGATATCCGCGACCTCTAACGTGGTCATACGTTAGAGGTGTGTATGGAGGTTGAGTTGCTCCAATGGGCCTTTCACGTCACGTAAGGTGCTTGAGGCTACTTGCGTATAGCGAGCAGTATGTTCAAGCTTTGCATGTCCCAATAACGTTTGGATGACTCGGATATCAACGCCATCCTCCAGCAGATGGGTCGCGAATGCATGACGAAGGCCGTGCATGGCAAAAGACTTCTTTATTCCAGCATGGCTACTGGCAAAGTGGATAGCACGATTGAGTTGCCGGTTAGACATGGGGTTAACGGGGTTCTGTCCTGGAAACAGCCATCCACCTGGTAGCATCTTACGTTGAGTATTGGCATGACGATACCACTGGCGTAAAAGCTCGAGTAAAGACGGTGAAAGAATGGCAAAACGATCTTTATTGCCTTTGCCCTCATCAACACGTAATACCATCCGGTCACTATCAATGTCGTTGACTTTTAGGTGGGTGATCTCATTCGTACGGAGACCCGCACCGTAGGCGATAGAGAAGGCGGCTCTGTACTTCAACGATCCTGCGTTCTCAATGAGTGCGGCAACTTCTTCACGGCTTGGAATCACTGGTAGCCGCCTGGGTTCGTGGACAGCAGTGATCTTTTTAACTACTTCTGGTTTAGATAGTGTTGTCTCGAAGAAAAACCGTAAACCAGAAACGGTGACGTTAATCGTTCCGGGGGAAGTGCCTGTCTCAGATAAATGGAGCTGAAATAAGCGCAGATCTTCCGCAGTGGCTTTGTCTGGGGAAAAACCAAGAAACTCATTTAACCGTCTAACGGCTCTGATGTAGCCAGCCTGAGTCCCAGGCTTCAAGTTACGCATAGTCATATCGTCGATCATGCGTTGACGCAAAGGGCTGATAGGTTTGCTAGACTTCCTCATGGGTCTGTACCTTGTAAATGTTATGTTGTAGGAAACACAACAGATGCAGGGGACAGGCCCATTTTTATTATTTATAACGGAATATCAGATCTAGTTTCTATTGAGAGTTTATTCGAAGGGAATACCGCGCGAGCGGTTTAGTACAAGGGCACAGTCTCCCCGTTCGCTGGTTTGACCTGGTAAGGTGATATCGGTAGCCTCAAATCAGCTGGCAGCTACTGCTGCAGTCGGCCATTTGCGGAAGAATGTTCCAACCTTACCAATGTCCGCTTCGAGAGAACATGGGGTATATTTTGGAGAGAAACAAGGTGCATCTTGAATACTATGTGCTGGTTGTGAGCATCGAATACCATGGTTCTTTTATGCAGACGAAATAAGCAACATCCAGACAGCCATAGCTACCATCATTACGTTTTCTGTCAGAGATACAAACCCAAGTGGCACGCGACTGCTGCCTCCGACGCAGGCACATTTTAATTCGCGTTTGTCAATGTACACGGCTTTAAATACAGATACAGCCCCTATAATGCCGATGAATAGTGCAACTGGCGCGGCAAGCCAGATCAGTGCACCTGCGATCATCAATACACCCGCAAACGTTTCTGCAAACGGGTAAATATAACCGTAGCGAACAAATCGACGGGCAAGCAAATCATAGTTTAAAAACATGGTGCTAAACCGTTCAATATCCTGCAGCTTTTGAACACCCAGTAAACACATAGACACTGCAATGAACCATTCAAATGTTCGCATCGTCAATAGCTGTTGTGTGGAAGACCAACTGAAAGCAAGAGCAACCAGTGCCGCCACAAAGAAAATAGCTATCACGGGCTTATACGACGTGGTGTCCGATTTCGCGACCTGCAATCCCAGATATTCACGAGTGGCCTCATAGCCACCAACTCTTTTATCATTTATAAACACCTGCGGGGTACTGGTAACATTATGTTCGATCTTGAATGCGTCTGTAGCTTCACGATTCTCAAGCCAGTTGTCCTGCACATCATATCCATGGCGTTGCAGCAGGTCTTTCGCCTTCAAACCATACGGGCAAAAATGTTTCGGCATTACCATTCGATGCAAAACAGCTTTTTTTCCAGCGTGATTTGAAGGCGCAATATATTCTTTGGTGCTCATAGCTGCTCACTTTATATTTCAGTTGATCCAGAACTACATGTTCGTACACTAAGTAAATAACATCTCTAACGAGAGTATGGTCCTTACAGTAACGGAAAGGTCAAACGCTGCCAGACGTTGATCCCGATTCGTCTCATGCCTCGTACGTGCGGCTCATTTTCAATCTCTACCGCTGCGTTGTCCGGCAAGATCTTCAAGAATCGGGCATTCAGGTCGGCTATCTCCACGACAGTTTTTTGCAAGGTGAGATAATGTGTCTCTTAGGGCTTGTAGCTCGGCGACCTTTTGGTCGATCTCCACTAGCTTCTCTCGAACCATGCTTTTCACACTTGCACTCGCACGGGAACGGTTTTCGTACAAAGAGAGCAGCTGGCGGCAATCATCCAACGAGAACCCCAACCCTCGCGCGCGAGCAACAAATTGAAGGCGATTTAATTCATTTTTGGAGTACTCACGATAGCCGCTTGCACTTCGAGAGGCTGAGACTATGCCGATCTCGTCGTAGTAACGGACGGTTTTTACCGGGAGTGCACTGTGTTTTGCCGCTTCACCAATATTCATCCAATGCTCGATAGTAGACAGTGTTCTATGCGATAATTCCCCCCTGAATCTTAAACCTTCCAGTAAGTGGAAGATCAATAATCTTCCCTCAGATTCACCCTGTCACCAGGTTGAAAGGTATCTCAATGACCTAAACCTGTCGCTATTTGTAAATGATGTAGCTGGTGATGAGCGCCAATGGTCATGAACCCGAAGAAACCCAGACCCTTCAATTTTTCGAGCGCTTGTGGAGATCCAGGGTCGACGACAAGCGTTAAACCGTCAGGCTTTGGTTTCACATCAATCTTCCAGTCTGTCGATTCGCTGACCATAGTGGCGTGTGCGGGCAACATAGTTTGTATAGCTTTCAGCGTTCTACCTACGCCTGTGACCTGAAACGAAATACGTTGATCATCAAGTATTTGAGTATTAACGGTGCTCGACAATGTCAGTCGATCCATATCGACTAGATGCGCTCGTAAAGTATCGATACTCACAGTAGACCAATCAGTCTTGGGGTCCGCTTCGAGGAGGCTTACGACTTCTGCCAATGAAGCAAATGCTGCCTGGCCTGTCTCAACCGGTAACAATAACGAACCGTGAGACATGACGGGATCGTGGTTATCGTGACTTTGCCCACATGCAGTGACAGATATACTGTAGGCAAGTAACGCAATAAGAGTTGGGTGAGGAGGTCGAATGTGCATATCTGAAACTATCTGATGTGAAATTGAGATCGAAGCTTACTGATCCTCAATGGTTTCGAGTATGATTTCGATCATGGTCTCTCGATTAAACAAACAATTACCAGAGCCGCTCAATCAACTGAGTCTGGGGGCAGTCCGTCATCGTAAATTCATGACGGGAGAAGCGTTGTTCTATCAAGGCGATAAGTCTCGAGGACTCTTCTATGTGCTTAGCGGAGTTGTGGAGTTACGACGCACATCAGAATCGGGGCACGAGGCGTTGATGTTTCGTGCTCCCGCTGGTAACACATTTGCCGAGGCTTCGCTGTTCCACAACACCTATCATTGCGATGCAATAGCCACCGAACCATCTGAAGTGATCGAATGTTCCCGTAGCGCACTGCTTACGCAGTACCGTACAGATATAAATTTCGCTTTGTCGATGGGCGAGCGCTTTGCAACACAAGTACAACAGTCTCGGGTGAGGCAGGAAGTTCTTTCGATTAAAAGTGCCGAGGAACGGGTATATCGCGCAATTGATGCTGGGATGCATTATGGCAGTGCGCGGTCTCTTGCCAACGAGATAGGTTTATCACCAGAAGCTGTGTATCGTGCATTGAGCGCGCTTTCCAAATGTGGCCGGGTTCAAAAAAACCACGACGGCCTGTACGTGACAAGCTGAGCATAGCTTCGTACAGCAGATCGCACCCGAGACGTCTTACGAAGATAAAGTGACTTACGCCCAGGAAGGCGTTGAGTCGGGACGGCGAGATTCTTGCGTTCCCTGGGTGAAAAGATACATGGAACTAAGGTGAAAAGCTGTTGTCTTCCGTTAACATGCAACAGGATTGCTTGACACAATCGCCGTTCGTGGCCATATTACCGCAGAACACTACAGTCTTTACAAAAACCACCGCTATTCGATTTATGAGAAATCTGTCCCTCCATAACAAGGCTTGTGCCTTACTTGTCTGTGTAGCGCTACTGTTCGCTAACACGGCGAGTGCTATTGTTATGGCGTCTGGCGGTCATGCAGGAATGGGATCTGATTCTGCGCACAGCATGCATGTACCATCGACTATGGACGTGGGTTCCGTTGCCAGTGACGATTCACATCATTCTGACCATCAGCGCATGCCTGCGCCGTCAGACACTGATTGCATGGACGATTCATCCTGCGTAGCGGAATGTGCTTCACACTGCACAAGCAGTGCGATGTCTGGCGGTCAGCGACCGGCTACCACCTCACTCATGGCGTTGTACGTGCCACTTGTTAAGCACTCACCGAAATCTGCAGTGATTTCGGGCCCCTACAAGCCCCCCAAAAACCTCCACTAGCAAACCGTTACGGCATCCCACGCACCGAGTCTGCGTGCCGAGCGTTGCCGTGCAATTCTAATCCGACCAAAGCACTTTTGTGGCCTAACTGCGTCTTCGTGCGCTATCGGATTCTCAATTTTTCAGGTTAATTGCTTTCGGGCTGTGCCCGAAGTGGAGAATAATTTATGAGCCAATCGCTCAACGTCAAGCGACTTTTGGTGCTCGCATTGATAACCGCGTCTGCTGCTGTAGCGCATGCCAATTCCCCACCTGCCCATAGCTTCAGTGATGAAGCGCTTAAACAGGCTGGTTGGACTAACGAACAAATAGCTGAACTGAGAGCTCAGACACCTCAGCAACCCGTCAAAAACAAGCCGGAAACGCGCTCTGAATATAGCTATTCCTCGGTTTTTAAAGACTACAAACCACACGATTATCTACCTGATTTAGATTGGGCAAGCGCTAATGAAAAGGTGGGTGAAATAGGTGGTTGGCGCAGCTATGCCCGAATAGTGCTGGAGGCACAAAGAGCAGAGCGTGAAAGCGCGGGAGATAAACAATGAACATGGCATTCAAAAGCCGCAGGTTCCGTTTGTTGTTCGTGATCTCAACAGCATTTACGCTGTCCGCTTGTGTCCGATTCGATCTTGATCGATCTTTGTCAGAAGCGAGTAAAGCCTCGGCTGAATTCACACAAGGCGAATTAGTCCTACAACGGACCGATCGACAAAAAGAAGTAGCTAACGCTCGCGCGGAAGAATTGTTAGCTCAGGCTCTGGATCAATCGGCAGCGATTGAGCTTGCTCTTGTGAACAGTCCTGCTTTGCAAGAGTTACTTGCAAACCATTGGGCCAGTTCTTCTTCGGTTGCGCTGAGTGGCAGTATTCCCAACCCGGTGTTCGGGTTCGCGCGTCTTACCTCTGACACTGAGCTTGAGATAGAAAGATTGCTTAGTATTGGGCTGCTGGATCTTATCCGTTTTCCGATGTTGCGCGAGCGCGCGATACGTGGGATTGAAATGAACCAACTCCAATTGACTTCAAGTATTACGGATCTTGTTACGCAGATTCGCAATGCCTGGGTGTCAGCGGTGGTAGCGCAGCAACAGGCAAGCTATGCCGAGCAGGTATTTTCCAGTGCCGAAGCCAGCGCCGAACTGGCCATACAAATGCAGGCAATCGGTAACTTCAATTCCATCAACCGAGCACGCCAGCAAGCATTCTATGCCGATGCCGCAACCGGCTTAGCGGCATCACAACACAATGCGTTGGCAACGCGAGAGGAGCTAGTAAGACTACTGGGATTGAACAGGTCACAAGCCAGAGCGCTAAAACTGCCAGACCGACTGCCAGATCTGCCAGACGAACCGATCCCGGCAAGCACAATATCAAATTTAGCTAGTGAAACCCGTCTTGATGTTGCGATGGCATCGGCAGAGCTTGAAGCAGCAACCAGGCAGCAAGGCATTGAGTTGGTGTCCAGTGTGACTGATATAGAGCTTGCAGGTATTAGAGACACTGTCTGGGACGATGGGGATAGAGAAACGATTACAGGTTATGAACTTGAAGTGGAATTGCCTTTTTTCAAAAACTTCAATGAAGTCAAAAACCGTCTTAATGCCAAGTCACTTGCTGCAAGCAATGCACTGGAACAAGTAGTTCGATCTGCCAGTTCTCATTTGCGTGAATCTTACTCGGCTTATCGAACAAGCTACGATATTGCCAGACACTACCAGGATGAGATCGTGCCTCTACAGCAGCTTGTGTCAGAAGAAAATGTGTTGAACTACAACGGCATGATCATCGGCGTCTTCGAACTGCTTGCAGATTCGCGCAGGCAAATTCAGACCGTGCAAGCGTCCATTGACGCGTTGGGCCAATTCTGGATGGCCGATGCTTCGTTGCGATCTTCAATGACCGGCCAGCCGGCTTCAATGCAGGTTGCTATGTCCAGCCCTGGTGGTGGGGACGAGGAGGCTGGACACTAACTATGAATACTAATTACGTATCCCACAATTATGTTTCATTGGCTTTATTCAATATTGAACCATCAAATAAAAAAACCTTGCTGCTAACACCCGGAGAATCTTATGAGCTCACGTAGACAATTTATAACTCGTGCCGGTATCGCGGCAGCAGCGGCAGCAACGGCTGTCAACCGGAGCGCACTTGCGGGCTTGCCAGAGATCGTACACCAGGACTCGCCCGAGACCATGCCACCACTAGTACCAGCGACTGGTCGACCATACCAGCCTGTGGTCACGCTCAATGGGTGGACACTGCCTTGGCGTATGAACAAAGGGGTTAAAGAGTTTCATCTGGTGGCAGAGCCTGTTGTACGTGAGATGGCAGAAGACTTTTATGCCAACCTATGGGGCTACAACGGTCAATCCCCCGGGCCAACAATTGAAGTCGTTGAAGGAGATAAAGTACGCATTTTCGTCACCAACAGGCTGCCAGAACACACCAGTATTCACTGGCATGGTC
>CAYLZS010000327.1:0-2291 GCA_964388065.1 uncultured Granulosicoccaceae bacterium | reverse complement strand
TACCCATTGCCGCACGTAGCGGCCTTCGGGATCGAATCTCTCGCCCTGTCTTACCGGGTTGAACACTCGAAAGTAAGGTGCGGCATCGGCACCACTGCCAGCCACCCACTGCCAACCCATGGTGTTACTGGCCAGGTCGGCGTCGACCAGAGTGTCGAGGAACCAGCTGGCACCGTGCTTCCAGTGGTAGCCGATATTCTTGATTAACAGGGAGCCGACCACCATGCGCACGCGGTTGTGCATCCATCCGGTTTGCCATAGTTGTCGCATGCCGGCGTCGATCAGTGGTATGCCGGTGTTGCCTTGCTGCCAGCGTTCGAGTGTTTCGGGTTTTATTTTTTTCCACGGAAATTTGCTGAATCGGGTGTCCAGCGGTTGGTCGATGGTGTGCGGGTAGTTGTACAGTAAGTGGTAGGCAAATTCGCGCCAACTGATTTCTTTAAGAAAGGTCTCAACATTGTCGTCGGTGATCAGAGATTTGTTTTTTATTTTTTTGGCGACGGCGGCGTTAATTTGTCTTGGTGTGATTTCGCCAAACGCTAAATGTGGGGAAAGTTGTGAAGTACCGGCATTGGCCGGTATGTCACGATCTGTCTGGTAGTTTGAAATTCTATTCTTCAAAAGCGCTCGCAGGTTTGCAGCAGCGCCTTTTTCACCTGGCTGCCAATGGTCCGGAAAATCCGCCGCCCAGGGCAGGGATGGCAGCAAACCAAGGTCATCCAAAGTTCGCTCGCCTTTTATCTTAACGCGGCTGTGGAGAATCTTTTTTACCGTGGATGTCATCGGCAGACTCGGGTGTTTCAGCGATGCCCGCCAATAGGCAGTGAACACTTTGTACGGGTGTTTGCCTTCTCTTTTTACTGTCCATGGTTCGTGAGACAGGTTACCTGGTGCCGAGTGCACGCTGAGGCCCTTTTTTGTGTATTTGGCTTTGAGTTTTTTGTCGAGCTTTATTGAGTCCGGTTCGTAGCGACGGTTCCATGCAATGGCTTGTGCACCGGTATCTTTGATTATTTTATCAATGGTTTTTTCAGTATCGCCAGAGAACAGACGCAGACAACTACCAGCCGCGTCCAAACTTGCAGCCAGTGACACCAGAGAATGATGTAACCACCACTGCGATGCACCACCTGCCTGCCACTCGCTTTCAGCCGGGTTGCTGTGAATATAAAAACAAATAACCGGGTGCGCTTGCGTTACTGCCCACCTTAACGCGGGGTTGTCCTGCAGTCGCAAATCGCGTCTGAACCAAAAAAGGACTGGTTGATTCGAGGTGGACATTTAGTGGGCTACTAACAATTGAGTTCCGGAATGGTACGGCAAATAACTGTCGGTGGCGAGTTTTTGGCTTTAGTCGAAATGTCAGTATTTTGTGTGATGTTAGTCGCAACTACTGAATGTGTATCGATTCAATCGGTATCAAACGCATGAATTCCAAACCTGCGGGAATAGGTATTGCTCCGGTGGTCCTGACGCTTCATACATAACCAGGAATGCGAAAATGCGAAAATTTATTCCCATCATATTAATGATGCTGCCACTGTTGGCTGTGTCGAATGGTCACGCTGATGATCCCATACAAGGCACCATGGAGGCGTTTGTTGTTGAGTTTGACGAGGATAAGGAAAAACTCTCTGCGGCAACTGATGTAGAACCGAATCAGTTAGTTGAATACCAACTCACCTATACCAACAAAGGTGAGTCGAAGATAAACGGTCTCACGGTGGTAGGGCCGGTACCAGAAGGTACTTCTTACGTTTCTGATACCGCAAATGCCGATGTTTCTGCGTCACTTCTTGTCAGTATTGACGGTGGCAAAACGTTTGAAGCTGAGCCTGTTATTCGTTTGGAAACAAAAAGCTCGGGTGAAGTGGTTGAAAAAATTATACCACCAGAGCAGTACACACACCTGAAGTGGCAGGCTGAAAATGCCATCAATGCTGATGGTGGAACTCAGTTTTATAGTTACCGCGTACGCGTTAATTAACCTCTATAAATTCCGACTAAAAATGTCGGCAGCATAAGCTGACCGTCAATCGAATCTGGTGAGAATAAACCAAGGCGAATACTCGAAAATGATCAGGAAAAATCACAAGTGCAAAAACGCGGCGTGGCTGGTACTTCCAGTGACTGCGGCATTGATGGCGGCGGGTGCTACTTTCAATGCATACGGTGCAACGGCAGCAGGGACTGAAATTAAAAACCTCGCGACCGTTAGCTATGAAGATTCTGCAGGTAACAGTTTTACAGCACAATCAAATGAAGCAGTCGTGACAGTGGCTCAGGTTTAC
>CAYLZS010000326.1:0-2633 GCA_964388065.1 uncultured Granulosicoccaceae bacterium | reverse complement strand
CATATTGGTGCCCCGTTCGGTGATGTTATCGCCAAGCAGGGCAGATACCGGAATAGTCGTGATGTTTTCGATGTCCAGCTGATCAGAGAATTCTTTAAATTCTTCTGATATTTTTTCGAAGGTACTCTCTGAGTAATCCACTAGATTCATTTTGTTGATCACAAGCACGGCACTGCGAATGCCAATTATAGAGGCAAGGTAGGTGTGTCTTTTGGTTTGGATTTGAACGCAATAGCGAGCGTCAACAAGAATGATTGCTGCAACTGCATTGGACGCGCCGGTAATCAGGTTTCGAGTATATTGCTCATGGCCTGGTGCATCGGTGAGGATGAACTTGCGCTGATCAGTGTGGAAGTAGCGGTAAGCTACATCGATTGTGATGCCTTGCTCACGCTCTGCGGCGAGACCGTCAACCAACAAGGCTAAGTCAAGGTTGTCGCCTTGCGTGCCGTGTTTCTTTGAGTCTGTTGCGGCATTCGCGAGTTGATCTTCGGTTAGGGCCTGAGATTCAAATAATAGTCGTCCAATCAGTGTGCTTTTGCCATCATCTACGCTGCCGCAGGTAATGAGCTGCAGCATATCTTTGGTTTCATGAATATTAAGATACTTTTCAATATCTGTTTGTATGAGGTCTTTAGTGCCGGCCATTAGAAGTAGCCCTCCTGTTTTTTCTTTTCCATTGAGGCAGTACTGTCATGATCAATCAGGCGACCTTGTCTTTCAGAGTTTTTGGAAAGCAGCATTTCCTGTATTACGTCCGACACGGTCGTGGCATCAGATTCAATTGCTCCTGTCAGTGGGTAGCAACCCAGTGTGCGAAATCGCACTTTCTTCATAATGGGTGCTTCACCTTCGTTCATTGGCATTCGGTTATCGTCAACCATAATCCAGGTACCGTCGCGAAGTACCACTGGTCTTTCTGCTGCAAAATATAAAGGCACCATGGGAATATTTTGTTGGTGAATGTATTGCCACACATCGAGCTCTGTCCAGTTGGAAATTGGAAACGCTCGAATGCTTTCACCAGGTTTTGTATTTGTGTTGTAGAGATTCCATAGTTCGGGGCGTTGGTTTTTTGGATCCCATCTGTGCTGATCTGTTCTGAAAGACAAGACTCTTTCTTTAGCGCGAGATGCTTCTTCATCGCGTCTTGCGCCACCGAAGGCAATATCAAAGCCGTGTTTATCCAGCGCTTGTTTCAGTGCCTCTGTTTTCAGTATGTCTGTATGTATTGCCGAGCCATGTGTAAACGGGTTAACGCCTTTGTCAATACCGGCAATATTTTTATGCACAATCAGATCGACCCCTGACTCCTTAACTATATTGTCGCGAAATTCATACATTGCCTGAAACTTCCAGCCGGTATCAACGTGCAGCAGCGGGAAGGGTGGTTTTGCAGGATAAAAAGCTTTTTGTGCCAGATGCAGCATCACGGCGCTGTCTTTTCCAATGGAGTAAAGCATCACTGGCTTTTCAGCAGCGGCGACCACTTCTCGCATAATATGAATGCTTTCAGCTTCCAGCTGTTGCAAATGAGTGAGGGACATGGAGTTAGTCTTCCTAAAAATATTTTGAGTTTGTTTGTGTGTATGAGTCGCGGTGGTGTCCTCGACAACTGGTGTTGAGGTTTCCACAGTGTTCGCAGTATTGGATGTTGTATCTGTTTCTATTTTGGGGGCAGAGCCCGGATGCTGATAAAAATGTATGTCTGACTTTTGTTCCAGCCACGCTTTCGTTTGACTGGTAAGTGATGGGTTATGTCCGTGCCAGATAATTGTTAGCTTTGACTTATCTGCAGACAGTCTTTCAAAGAAATCGATGAATCGATCGGCGTCAGTTTGGTATTCGCCTGCCAGCCAAAAATATTTGCCTTTGGTTGTGTGAGCGTACAAGTATTTTTGAACCCGGTTTTCTGCGCCTGTTGTACAGGTAGCCAGCCCTGCCCAGAAAATAGTTGCGTCTCGCTTTCGTGCGGTATCTGTTATGTCTTTATATTCCGTTGCCACCCAGCGTTTGTAACGCGCTTCTGATTTACAGCTTCGGTATTGGCTGGGAGATCCCAGACCCCACTCTTCGACATATTTCCCAACAGTGCGGGCACTCGCGTCGATGCCGAGTTTCTTTGCCTCATCACCGAGTGTGTCGTGTGTCCATGGCGTGCTTGCTGATGGGTGGCCGAGAGCTACGGCTTTGAGCTTTTCCATTGATTCGGCAGTTGCCGTTTTGTCGCCGGATGGTCTGCCGCGTGGTTTGACGTCCACCGCTTCCCAGCCCCCTTTGATAAATTGCTTGTGTGCAGCAATAATGGTAGGAGATGATAAATCAACCAATTCGCTGATTTCTTTTAATTTTCGACCATCCAGCCGCAGCTTTACTGCCAAACGTCGCCGTTCGTTTAATGCGCTTTTGCCGTGAGAGTCAGTTGTCATAAGGGATGTAGCGGAAGATTAATTAAACATTTAAGGTGAAACATAAATAATTAAATATTTAATTGCAAGAAGTGTGCGATAAATTGGAAGCCTTTTAACGGATTTCTTGTTGTGGCTTTGCCAGGATTTTCTTTGTGTGTCTCCCGCTTGCTACAACTTGTAGCGAATAAGGAACGAGGGAATTTTCATGCCATGAAATTTTGC
>CAYLZS010000325.1:0-1829 GCA_964388065.1 uncultured Granulosicoccaceae bacterium | reverse complement strand
TATAAATACAGCGTGTTGTAGAAGAGCTCAATTGAAGTGATTATCATAGTTAAATATTTACCATCACAAAGTTTGGAAAAATATAATGGCAAGACCAATTCATATGTGAATCTCTTAATCACTCAAACAAACCACCTTTTTTCGGGTGACGAGGTGAATTTGAAAGAAATTTTACATCCTCATCTGGAACTGTAAGAAGTTCAATGGGACCAGTTCCAAGGTGACATGGAGGCACAAATAGCTGCTTATAAGACACGCCGCTCTAGAGTTGCTTTGTGCATATCAGGGCGTCGTGCAAAGCAATAATTTGGGGGGGGGGCCCGGCAAGTTTTGATGAGACATGTGTCGTCACAATAACGTAAAAATACTACTTTTTGTTTACATGTTTTACGATATTTTACCAAAACAATTAAGCAAAAACAGCATGGCAACAAAATGAAAAAGTTTTATATTTTCATAAAAACAAATGACGCCAATTATGATCAGATGTATAATTGCTTAAACTGTGTGATCATCGTCGTGAACCATTGTTCCAGAATATATCAACAATCTTTGTCAGATCTGTTGATGTCATCTTGTGAGACTGAACTGCCAGAACCATCAGATCACTCAACCGGGTTTGGCACATTGTACTTCGCAAAGCGTTTTGGACAAACTTTAGAGCAGAGAATGATCTTTCGCATGAACAAGCAGAAACTGGCAGAGTAAGTACCAACTTGTAAGCTCGTGCAACATTGGGATACAAATCTATCATGTTGTTGTCCATCATATGCATGTAGATGTCATGCATACTGTCCAGTGACTTTTCATCATTCCATGATAATGCCAAAGCATTACAGAACAAACGATATTCCAAGATAAACTGTTCATCCAAGTCTTGTGGATAGAATGATCTCAGCTTCTCAGCTTTTTCAATTTTTGCTGCAGAAGGACTCAGCAAACAATCAGTAGAGCTAAGCAGTGGCATAACACTATCATTGAACCGGCTTCTCAGAGCAGTTAGTAGTAGATCAACTGAATCAAAATGTAGATGAATCCTGAATTTTGATTTCTGGTCCAATATTGTTTCATTATGAGCATTTTCGTCAACACGTTTTGATGTTTTTCTTGGCCGTCTTTCCATAAATTGCACTCCAATCGAATCAGCCACTTTGGTTGTATGTTCCCAGTATTCAATAAATTGCTCATCTGATCTCTTCATAGTTATCTCTGAAATGAGTGCTTGAACTTGCATAGATGCCGCAGCAATATTCAGAGTTTTACTTTGCAAGTTCTTGGACACAATATGAGACAATTTCAAAAGATCAGTCATAATTGTGAGGGTCAGGCAAAATTCAAAATAAATTGCCTTCAGTAAAGATGTTGCTTCACCTGCAGTCTGTCTATCATAACACGAATCTTGTGAAATAGTGTCCAATGTCTTGACAACTCCGACAAGGTTATCCGCCAGTGCTTTGCAATTATCAAACCGAGTTGACCACCGTGTTGTGGAAAGTGAATGTAATGTTTTGTTTCCTCCTTCAGTGGAATTAAATTGAGATCCGTCAGCTTTCTGAGCTTCCGAAATGATCTGTTCTCGAATCTCTTTAAAGGTTGCGTGCCGCTTAGTTGATCCCTCAATAAAAGCATAAAGACTTTGCACTACACCAAAGAAATTTCGAATAATAATATTTTTTGAACAAGTATCAACGATGACAAGATTTAGACGATGTGCATAGCAATGAACAAAGTATGCTGATTCACAGATGTCTCGAACACGAGCTTGAACTCCAGAATAGCACCCAGACATTGTGGAACATCCATCGTATCCTTGCCCTCTGATGTTTTCC
>CAYLZS010000324.1:0-9565 GCA_964388065.1 uncultured Granulosicoccaceae bacterium | reverse complement strand
TAAAATGCACGGTGTCTGGTAACACTGGCAAACCTTCCGCGGCAACACAGGCCGTCCACTCATCATTATCAGAATTAAGTCGCGCAAGTTGACGGTTAACCGGTGACTCTACAGTCTCACCACAAATGAATGGCAGGTTATCGTCAAACCAGGGTTCACTGCGAAAACGCTCGATCAAATCATAAAGTGCTGCACCATACTCATCGCGGTCTTCTCCATCTGATTCACCCTGATGCCATAAAATTGCATCGAGCTTACTCTTATTGGGCAGCTCGTTGATCGCTCTGGACACCTTGTCTCTTGAAACTGAGTGTAATTAACCTGATCACGAACCCTCGCACGTTATGACAGTACGACTATCAAACTTCGCACTGTTCTGTTTCGGGCGCTAGGCTCTCACAATAAAAACCGATTTGTGGCCATGTTACAAAACTTTCCTTTTACCTAAAATTAGCTCCTTGAATTAACAGGAGTTCAGCTCAACTTAGGAAAAAGTTTGTTCGATACTTTTCATCGCCTTATCGCAAAGCTCATCGATTTCTGACATCGATATAGTTAACGGCGGGCTCACAATCATTGCATCATCAACCGCACGCATCACAAGCCCGTTATCGAGGCAATGTTCGCGGCAGCGCACACCCGTCACATCAGTTTTTTCAAACGGTTTACGCAGATTTTTATCTGGCACTAACTGCAACGCACCAAGTAAACCAACCCCCCTCACCTGACCGACATTCGGGTGAGTAGAAAACTCCGCCAGCTTCTGTTGGAAATACGGTGCAGTAGTCGCTGCCACAGTGCCTACAATATTTTCCGTTTGCATGATATCGATATTGGCAAGGGCTGCCGCAGCACAGGCCGGATGACCGGAATAGGTATAGCCGTGATTAAAATCACCCCCCTGATCAAGACCTTCAGCCACTCTGTCACTAACCACGACACCACCTATTGGCAGATACCCTGACGAAAGCCCTTTAGCTATTGCCATTAAATCAGGCTTGATATCAAAGGTATTACTGCCAAACCAGTTTCCCGTTCTGCCAAAGCCGCATATCACTTCATCTGCAACCAGAAGTATATTGTGCTCACTACATATTTTTTGAATCAAAGGCCAATAAGTAGATGGCGGTACGATAACGCCACCTGCTCCCTGCACCGGCTCTGCAATAAATGCAGCGATATTGTCGGCACCTGCTTCAAGTATTTTATCTTCCAGCGCCTGAGCTGCCTGAATACCGAACTCTTCTTCAGATAAGTCCTCACCGTGTAAAAACCAATGAGGTTGCATAATGTGCTCTATTCCGGCAATCGGTAATCCGCCTTGCTTGTGCATCGGCTTCATACCGCCCAGGCTGGCACCTGCCATGGTGCTGCCGTGATAAGCGTTTTCACGACTGATAACAATCTGTTTAGTTGGCTTACCGACTGATGCCCAGTAGTGGCGCACCATTCTTAAAACTGTATCGTTCGCTTCAGAACCGGAACTGCAAAAGAAAACCCGGTTTAATCCATCCGGTGTTAGTTCAGCGATTTTTGCACTGAGCTCCACAACAGGTGGATGTGTCGTTTGAAAGAACGTGTTGTAGTAAGGCAGCTGTTGCATTTGCATAGCAACCGCATCGAGAATTTCTTTTCTGCCATAGCCAACATTGACGCACCACAGGCCCGCCATGCCATCCAGAAATTTATTGCCTTCTGCATCCCACAAATACACACCTTGCGCTTTAGTGATGACCCGGGCACCTCTCTCAGCAAGGGATACCGCATCAGAAAACGGATGCAGGTGATGGCGCGCATCCAATTCTTGCAGGTGTGCGCTGGAATTGTGCAGATTATCCATGAGACCTCAAATGCGTTAAGAAACTATTCCACTGTATCAAACAACAGCGGAGCATGAGTCACTGGATCAGTGCGCCGGGATTATAAAAGATGAAACCACCACTAATGCGACATCAGCAGATCACGCAGCGGCAATTGACGCACAAGGCAACACAAAAATACTACCCTGAGTTTGCATCAGCTACCGCATCTGAAGCACCGTTTATTTCAGAAAGCGCCTGTGCAATATCGTCAGACAAAGACGCATAAGCAGCACTATATGCCGCAACAAGTGATGAGTAGCCACCACCGCTCACCGCTTGTCGATATTCGGTTATGCGCGTATCGAGCAACTCATGCGGCTTACTACCAGATAGTATCTGCCAGCGTACCTGCAGATAGACTTCACGACCGACCTCCCCGTTCATCTGCAGCACATCAATGCGCGCGATATTGTCAATCTGGGCGCGCAACCACGGATAGGCATACAACTTACTAACACCCATCCGATCAGCCAGGTTGGTGATAACCACTCTGGAGATGTTTTCTCTGAGTGGCTCGCTCCATCGATGGAACTCAGACACCTCAAGTTGATTGGCATTGCGTGGAGTTACAATGTTTGGGCGATTGACTGTTTCCGGAATCGTGATAGGACCCACTCCAACCGCAAGATCGGAGAGTTTGCTAATTCCGTTTACCTGAACATTGTTATCCGCATTGATGTTTTCCGCATCGAGCTGGCCTGCATCAAACTGACCTTGCCTGCTCGGCTCCGGGGTCAGCATGTAGTAGTCCGGCAAAGGTGTATTGATACAACCGGTCACACAAAAAACCAGACTCAGTAGTACGCCGCGCACAGATGTGTCTCTATTTACCAAAAATAAATTCCTCTGGTTTTTTCTCTACAGATTCCGATAGTGCCTGTACCGAACGCGAGGCTTGTTGAAAGTCTCTTAACGCGTTCAACATGTTGTAGTACAGCGGAGAGTCCGGTGCGATACCCTCAATAGATTCGTCGGCCGTAGCGACCAGCAATTTCAACTGCTCGCTCAAACGATTAAAGTCCAAACCAACAGTTGTCGCAAGCTTCGAATACTCCTGAACCGCACCATCAACTGAGCCGAAGGTACCGTCAATTTTGCCCGCAAGGCCCAGGCCGTTAATGTCAGCCAACAACTGCTGCGCCTGAAACACAGTATCTGAAGCATTGGCAAATAAATCGTCCAGCGGCAGTTCATTTATTCTGGTCAGTGCAGTCTGTACACCTTCGGTTAGCTGACCCAGGTCAGACTTAACACTTGGCAGCACTGGCAGACCATCATCATTTTTCTGAAGTGCAACCGGATCACCTTCAATGTTTTCCAGGGAAACAAATAGCTGGCCGGTAAGTAAATTACCCATTTGAAGTTTGGCTTGCAGGCCGCGCGCTATTGTCCGGTTAACATCATCGCTATCGACACCTTTTACGCCGAGCAATCGTTCAGGCTGAAATTCAATATGTACCGGTACCCGCACTGACTGGCGCATCTCGTCATACATCAATTTGATGTCAGCTACCCTGCCAATCTGCACGCCTTTGAACTCAACAGGTGCACCAGGGGACAGACCGCGTACTGAACCATCAAAATAAGTCACGTATTCGTATCTGGAAGAGTTAGACAGGTCCAGCGTATCCTCCTGCGCCGCTTCAAAAGACTCGTGCAAGGTAAACACATGGCCGTCTTCCACCTGATAGGGAAATTCATACTCTTCTATAATGTCGAAAGAGACACCTCCCTGCGCCAGCCCTTCAAGCGAAGGCGTGCGCACACTCAAACCGTTCGCGTTAACGTTTAAAGCGACGCCGCTTACATTCCAGAATTTCGTAATATTGCGAATGATCTTGTGGTGTGGTGCTTCAACAAAAATGGTGAACTCCACGACCTGGTAGCCCGGTAAAAAACGCTGCGCCTCAATTCGCCCCACCTTGACCTGCCGGTAGTACACCGGCGAGCCGACACTGACATAGCCTGCCTGCTCAGCCTGCAGATTTATGCGAACCCCGGGAGCTCCCTCTTCTGTTAGCGGTGGCTTCTCAAGGCCGACAAAATCATCTTCATAAGCGGTTCCTACTAATGAGTTGACCTGAATATAAGCGCCCGATAACAAGGTGCCCAAACCGGAAACACCACTGGTTCCAACTCTTGGCTTCACAACCCAGAAGCGTGCGTGGTTATTTAAAAACCTGCGCGAGTCGACCGACATCCGAGCCTCGACCATGACGGTATCAAGATCATCATTCAAAGCGATTTTTTCCACAACACCGATATTGACGTTGCGATATCGAATCGGTGTTTTTCCAGCAACCAATCCATCAGCTGAATTGAACTGAATTGTGATCAGTGGCCCCTGCTCTTTATAAGTGTTGTAGGCAAGAGTGGCACCCAGTAACAACGCGACCAAAGGCACCAGCCAGTAAGCAGAGAAGCGTTGCCGCTTTTTCGGACGCTCTACCCGTGGGGTGGCAGCTTCCACATCATAGCCACGACGATTGTTGTTGCCAGTCTTATACCCGGTCTTATACATTGGACGCCTGAAACGACTACTCATCGCGTATGCTCCGACACCAATGTCACCGGAGTTACACCCGTAACAGGCTGATCTGATTCCTTGTCCCACAGCAATCGTGAATCAAGCGCCAATGCCGACAACATTGTGAAAATAACCGTCGCACCAAATGCTGTAGCACCGACACCCGGCTCAATTTGCGCCACCGACCCTATTTGTACCAAAGCCGCAAGTATTGCGACAACAAAAACATCGATCATCGACCACCGACCAATAAACTCAGTCAAACGGAATAATCGCGTTCTTTCGTATCGACTGTGACTGATGCGTTTTTGAATAGAAATCAAAAGGTAGGAAATCGCTATAAATTTCAAAACCGGGACCACAATGCTCGCTATAAAAACCACCACAGCCACAGGATAAGACTTCATCTTCCACAGCACTAAAAAACCACCCACAATGGTGTTCGGTTCAGAGTCACCAAGTACAATTGAATACATGATCGGGTAAATATTAGCTGGCACATAAGCCAGAACACCGGCAGTAAGCCAGGCCCAGGACCTCTGGATACTCATTGGCTTACGCGAGTGTAGTCGAGCAAAGCACAGTTGACATTTTGGCGGGTCTTTAAAATGATCAACAGTCAGGCGCGTGATGCTTCCACAAGCCGGACACGCTATCAGCCCACACTCTGCTGCAGTTTTCATCGGGCGTTAACCCCGAATGACTGTGAGTCATCGCGCTCACGCGACTCGCTAATAAGCTCCCACAATCTGTGGTTGTCGATCATTTTCAGAGATACCACAGTCAAAACATTTAATACAGCAAACGCCCAGAAAGAATAGCCAAGTCCGATATTAGCCATCGCAGCAAGTTTAACGAACGCTACAATCGCACCAAGCAGGTATATCTCCATCATGCTCCAGGGCGAAATGTAGACGATCCATCTAAATACCAGTTCCATACCCGGAGTTCGATTGTTAAAGCGCAGCGGCAGCAATATATAAAGTAACCCCACCATTCGAAATAGCGGGAATAGCAATATAAACCCGAAGCACATCGCGGCAAGAATCCACATATCATTGCTGCTCAGCGCATAAACTGCAGAAATTATCGACATATTCTGCGAGTTGCCAGAAACGCTGATCTGTAAAAAAGGAAACGAGTTAGCAACAACAAACAAAATCAGCGCGGCCAGGCCAACTGCCAGCGCACGGTCGATACTATTTTTTTTATTGGCGTACAAGCTGGCATTGCAACGAACACAATGAGCCTCAGCACCGACTTCTATCTCGATTTTCTCGTGTAGCAAATCGCACTCATGACAAGCCACCAGTGACGACAGCACCGACTCGACGATTTGTCGATCCTGACCCCGCGCTACGCCGGACAGATCATTGTCAGCAATATAGTCTGGTGACTGATGATCAATCGACATCGACCTGGAACCTCAGGAACAACTGACTGGCTAAGTGATAATACATAACGATTTGGCTTGTATTAATACCGGCTGCATTAAGTGAAAGCGCAGGTTTTATTACAAGATCACGGCCAACTGTGACGACAATATCTTGTCGATGGGAAAAATCCGTCAATAATTTTCCGCCACTTGCCGGTTACTGCCACGGAAAATTAACCCGGCAGTTTGCGGATAACCAGATCCGTCACTTTGTGTCCAAGCTTTAAACCGCGACGTTCGAAATGCGTTTCAGGCCGCAGACTGATCACAGCTTTGGCAAGATCTTCTGCCTCGGCTGATATTTCAGCCCCCGCCTGATCAGCTACCTCACTATTGACCTCTTCTGACAACAGACACTCAAACTGCGGATGCAGCTCCACCACCGATTTCACCTGCCTGGCATACGGCTCCCAATCTGTCGCGAAGTGAATCAAGCCATCTGCTCGCAGCAGCAGTGCGAGCATATCCAGAAATCCGGCATTGACCAGACGTCGTTTGTGATGCCGGGTTTTATGCCAGGGATCGGGAAAGTAAATCAACACCCGATCGATACTGGCCGGCATCATAAAGTGCTCAATCAGATCCAGCACGTCGTAACGGATCAAACGTACGTTAGTCAGTTCGCGATGTGCAACTTCCCCAAGCGCATGACCAACACCCGGCAAGTGCACCTCGACACCGAGAAAGTTCACCTCAGGATTCTGCTCTGCCATTGTGGCCAGCGCATCACCGTTGCCAATACCGATCTCCATCCACACCGGTGCTTCGGTCGAGAAGTGCCGGTTCAGATCAATGCGCTTTTCCTCATCGGGTGTCTCAGGATGGGGAGCATCTTCTGTTGCTGTGCTTTTGATATCGACCCGACCGGTGTCAATTCCGAATAAAGGCCAATATTGATCAAGGCTGCGCTGCTGCCCCTCGGTTAATCGCCCCTGACGCAAAACAAATGTACGGATTGATCTTGCGCTTAACTGGCCCATCGGTACCCGGCCCTTGAATTAGAAGTCTCTGGTCTCATTACCTTCGATAGTCAGTTTGTTATTTCGTATCCGGTTGTTGCCATACTTTCATCAAAAATGATAAATGTCAGTACATTAATTTTCGTTCTGCAACATTATTGATGTAGTCAGTCATAATAATGAGCTATATAATTCTACTAGGTTCGCGATAAGACGAGAACGCTTCAAAGCCTTCAAGTTGATCTTATGATCACCTGCCCTGTCCTTGCATCGCCTCTTACTCTACAAGTGAACCGATTTTTGCAAACAAATTTGGTTACACGACAATCTGACCGAACTGCCAGTCTCCTGGCATCTCGAATTGCACAAAGTGCAAACCAGTTGTTATGTTACCGGTTTCCGACGCATGCTTCGTAATGACGTATGAATCTAACGGCCCGGGTTGATGAACAGGGCTGATAGATAAGGCTTATAGCTCAAGCCATAGACAAGGCTTCGCAGTCATGTCGCCGGAAACAACAACGCCTGGCAGAGCGTAGCTCTCTGACAAACCTTTCCGGGTTTTCAGGCATTATTAATCCGTGTGTGTTTAGCAACTGAAACCACACTTTAAACTGGCACTAAAAAAGAGGTCACTCCGCCAGAGCACCATGAACGCAGCCGGCACACTAACCCCTGAAATCATCCTGGTGCTTGGCTTACTCTTTTTAACGGTATTTCTGTTCGTCAGCGAAATCGTTCGCATCGACGTTGCTGCAGTCTCCATTATGGTAGCACTCGGTCTGTCGACCATGCTTCCCGGCCTGCAGCCCATCATTGACTCAGCCGAATTGTTTGATGGATTTTCCAGTAATGCGGTGATGTCGATAATCGCCGTGATGATTATCGGTGCAGGACTCGACAAAACCGGCATCATGAGTCGGGTGGCAAACTGGATTTTGCGCAAAGGCGGCAGCACAGAATCGCGTATCACCCCGCTTATCTCGGGTACTGTGGGATTGATCTCAAGTTTCATGCAGAACGTCGGCGCGGCAGCGCTCTTCCTGCCGGTTGTTAGCCGAATCAGCAGACGCACGACTATTCCAATGTCACGCCTGCTAATGCCTATGGGATTTTGCGCAATTCTGGGTGGCACAGTAACCATGGTCGGATCCAGCCCACTGATTCTTCTGAACGATTTAATGCTCTCATCCAATAAGGCGTTGCCCGCAGCGCATCAGATGCAGACATTCGGCTTATTCGATGTCACACCGATCGGACTGGCGCTGATCGCAACAGGCATTCTCTTTTTTGTGGTCTTCGGTAAATTTGTTTTGCCAAGCGTCAAAGCTGAGAAAAAAAGAGAAAACACCACCCGTACTGCCGAGTACTTCAAACGAGTTTACGGTATCTCCGGTGAGCTGTTCGAATTGCAGGCCACTCTCGAGAGCCCGCTGGTTGGTATGACCATTATGCAAATCGAGCGCACCCTTGAAAACGTACCCTTTGTACTGGCCGTCAGAAACGGTGATGAAATCTCTGTGGTACCAGACGGCAAGGACGTCATCTGGGTGAACAGCTACATCGGTGTGCTCAGCAACAAGCGCCAGCTGGTAAAGTTCGCACGCCAGTACAAACTGAGAATCGTAAAAGGGGAAAACCATTTCTCCAATGTGATGAATGCACAGGAAACCGGGATCGCAGAGATCGTCGTGCCACCGGGTTCGTCAATGGTCGGACAAACACTCAATGATTTGCAGCTACGCCGCAACGATGGCTTGCACATATTAAGAATTTATCGCGCGGGCTATACACTCGATGAAAAAGTTCGCGAAACTCCGTTGCAGGGCGGTGACACGTTAGTAGTACACACTGCATGGCGCAACCTCAAAAAACTGCGCAACAATACAGATTACGCAATCGTTACAGACCACGTTGACGAAGAACTTCGGCCTAATAAAATTAAGCCGGCTTTGTTTTTTTTCATCCTTGCAGTATCACTGGTCTTGTTCTCCGAACTGCGCTTGTCCGTCTCGCTGCTGGTCGGTGCGGTCGGCATGGTACTAGCCGGTGTACTGACGATGGACGAAGCTTATCGAGCTGTCAGCTGGAAAACAGTTTTCCTGTTAGCCAGTCTGATCCCGCTCGGCCTGGCGGTCGAAAAATCAGGTGCCGCTGCGTGGATTGCGATGCACACACTTGAAATACTGGGCGATGTGCCAATTTGGTTACTCCAGGCCGTTATCGCAATACTCGCGACAATCTTCACACTGGTGATGTCGAACATCGGTGCGACTGTATTGCTGGTACCGCTGGCAATCAATATCGCCGTCGGTGCCGGTGCTGATCCTGCCGTATTCGCACTGACGGTCGCGATCGCCACATCTAACTCATTTATTATCCCCACCCATCAGGTAAACGCACTCATTATGGGGCCGGCCGGTTACCGGGTTATCGACTTCATGCGAGCAGGCAGCATCATGACTGTACTGTTTCTTGTTGTTAGCTTAACGATGCTGAATTTGATCTTCTAGCACTAAGCATCTTCCCTCTGGAATATGTGGGTTTATGCGAAATAAAATCACATAGAACTGATACCATTATGTGATACCGCGTATTCAACGGCAGCTTTGTCGACTGGCAATTGTCCAGGCTGGCAGAATCCGAGCAGAAGAATCTTTTGTATTCTGATCGAACTAACCGCCGAATCGGCAATCAAAGTGGATAGTGCAAGCAGGAAGCTCTCAGCCTCGAAAACCACCTCTTTGAATTTCCACGAAAATGTGAACAGAAGCAACGGATA
>CAYLZS010000323.1:0-12799 GCA_964388065.1 uncultured Granulosicoccaceae bacterium | reverse complement strand
GCGTTGCTTTTTTATCTGCGTTGTCGATATCGGTTGCTTTGATCAGCTCCCAGATCAGTGCAATTGCCTGTGAGGTGTTTAAGTCATCGTCCACACATGCCTTGAACTTGTCACTGTACTTTGAATTGCAGGTCCCGCCGTCGGGCCAGTTGAAATAAGTTTCCCGCATTCTGTTAAGTGCTGTTGTCGCACTATCCAAAGTCTCCCAACTGAAATTGATATCACTTCTGTAGTGTGCGAGCAGACAAAGGAACCGGTAGGCGACAGGGTCCTGTCCCTTATCTGTCAGCGTTTGCATACGCAGAAACTCACCGCTGGATTTTGACATCTTGCTTTTATCGGTCTGCAGAAAATAACCGTGCATCCAGTAGTTGGAAAGCCTCGTTCCATAGCAGGCCATAGACTGGGCAATTTCATTGCTGTGATGAATGGGAATGTGGTCTTTACCACCGCAGTGAATATCGAACAGAGGGCCCAGGTATTTAGTGGCCATAGCGGAACATTCAATGTGCCAGCCGGGAAACCCTTTACCCCAGGGACTTTCCCACTCCATCTGTCGCTTTTCATCAGCCGGGCTGAATTTCCACAGCGCAAAATCGGTCGGGTTGCGTTTCTCACCCTTTTCGACTCTCGCACCTTCCTGCAGGCCCTCGATGTTCAGTCTGGCCAGATAACCGTATTCAGGATCTCGGCTGGTATCAAAGTAGACCCCGTCACTGGTGATGTAGGTCATTTCTTTTGCTTCAATCTGCTGAATGGCGGCAATCTGTTCAGCAATGTGGTCAGTTGCTTTGCAAACTACGGTCGGTGTTTTTATGTTGAGCAGTTTGAGGTCGTCGAAAAACGCTTCGGTATAGATGTCTGCAATTTCCCATGCCGTTTTGCCGGTGCGCGCGGCACCTTTTTCCATTTTGTCTTCACCGTCATCGGCGTCGGACACAAGATGACCGACGTCTGTGATGTTGACGACATGATCAACCTTGTAGCCGTTGAGCTCTAAAACACGCCGCAGTACATCTTCAAATATGTAAGTGCGCAAATTACCGATATGGGCATAGTTATACACGGTCGGGCCACAGCAATAGAGTCCGACAGTACCGTCGTCTTTTATTGGTATGAACTCTCGCTGTTCACGTGCGTAGGTGTCGTACAGGCTTAGCGTCATATCGGGGGTGTTATTCTTCAAAAACGACAATTATGCGGCGATTCATTTTACCCTTCTTTTCAACCTTTTGTATTCGAACCTGACCAATTTCTCCGGTAGAGGCGACATGTGTGCCACCGCAGGGTTGCAGGTCTGCGTCTTTGAACTCCACCAGCCGAACTTTGCCAGTGCCGCGGGGCGGGGGTGCAGACAATGTACGAACCAGTTCCGGGTTGGCATCGAGCTCTTCATCTGTGATCCAACGCGTGCTCATCGGATGATTGCCGTTGATCAGTTCATTAAGCTTTGCAGTGGTGGTTTCTTTGTCTATGTTTTCTGGCAGATCGAAGTCGAGACGGCCTCGACCGTCCTGAATAGAGCCGCCGGTAACCGGCGCCGGCACTGTTGCGCATAGCATGTGAAGGCAGCTGTGCATACGCATTAATCGATAGCGTCTGTCCCAGTCAATCTTCAACGTGATTTTATCCCCCGGTGCCAGACCGGATAAATCATCGGTGCAGTGTATATGCGCTCCTGACTCTCGGTCCTTCAATGTGTTGCTGATGACAATCTCTGATCCGGAGTCAGTTACGGCAATGCCGGTATCACCTGGCTGGCCTCCACCGGTTGCATAGAACACCGTTTGATCGCAGCTGAAACCGGTTTCATGCAGGCCGGTAATTTCTGCTTCGCAGTTTTGCAGATAGCTGTCTTCACGAAATAGTTCGGTAGTCATCTGGTGTTCTCTGATAGTGAGTTGCGGCCAAATTAATATAGTACACGGCGTGCTCAGTGATTTCGGTTAGAATCAGGCTATGAAAGTTTCAACGCTAGTATTTGACCTGGACGGCACAATCAGCGACCCCAGCAGTGGCATCATCAACTGCGTAAACTACGCATTGCAATGCCACGGCCTTGCCACTGAGTCCGATAAATCTATCAGTGCTGAAATTGGTCCGCCACTGGATTTGATGTTCCGTAAGTTCATGCCGGATATCACCGACAAGCTGATCGAAGAACTGGTCTTTTCTTATAGAGAACGGTTCGCAACCGATGGCTTTGCCGAGAACACGCTGTACAACGGAATATCGGAAGCTTTCCAGTCACTGTGCGATGGCGGCTTCCGTCTGGGTGTTTGTACCTCTAAACCAGAGCCTGCGGCTAGAAAGGTACTTGAGCACTTTGCACTGTTGCATCACTTTGAATTCGTCAGCGGGGGTGACATAGGCGTTGCCAAGCAATCTCAGTTGAAAGACCTGCTTGATAACAAAATTATTGATGCCGATGCTGTGATGATTGGTGACAGATCTGTAGATCTGACAGCAGCTCACAACAATCAGTTACAGTCTGTGGCGGTACTCTGGGGATTTGGTAGTGCTGCTGAACTGGCGGCAGAAAAGCCTGCACTGACACTCTCTTCAGTTGCTGAGTTACTCACCAGTTTTGAAACAATTAGTTAACGGTACTATTTTACAGTGGCGGGACGACGTAAATTTAGAAGTGTAAAATTTAAGGGCAGCGCAAAGAGACCAGTGCCATGACACGAATTGAACACGCTAATATCACCGTGCTTAACATTGACGCATCGCTTGAATTCATCAATATTGTCGCGCCGGACTTCACCATTCGCAGAGATGCAATTTCCGAAATAGGGTACCGTTGGGTGCACATTGGCAATGATCAGTCCTACTTTGCCCTGCAGGAACCGCATCCCGGTTTCGACCCGCAGACACCACACGAGGCCTATCGCAATCTCGGTGTTAATCATCTATGCCTGGTCGTGGATGATGCTGCCGCTACCGAGAAATTATTGTTGAATAAAAACTACAAGCCTAACGGACCAATGATTAAAGAAACCCATCGCAAGAGAATTTACTTTTACGATCGCACCGGTATTGAATGGGAAATGGTCGAATACCTTTCTGATTCACCCGATGAAAAATACCTTTACGAGTAGATAAATTATGCCGGCACTAGACATTATTGAAATTGGTCATCCGACCCTGCGTGAAGTCGCAGCCGAAGTTCCTGTCGATCAAATCAACAGCAACGCGGTGCAGGAGTTTATCGATTCCCTGATAGAAACCAAGCGTGTTGCCAACGGCGCCGGCATTGCAGCTAATCAGGTGGACAATACCTGGCGCATTTTTGTTGTAGAGGTTGCCAACAACCCGCGCTATCCGTACAAGCCTGAGTATCCGTTGTGTGTGATGATTAATCCGGAAGTTACTTACCTTACCGAGGATCGATTCGAGAGTTTTGAAGGTTGCTTATCCATACCGAATTTACGCGGTGTGGTTCACCGATGCCCGGTTATAAAAGTGACAGGATTTAATCGCAATGCAGAAGCAGTGGACTTTGAGGTAAAAGGTATTTCTGCTGCCACCTTTCAACACGAAGCAGATCATCTCAACGGTGTTCTTTTTACCGACAGAATTATCGACCCGCGAACTTTCTGTACATGGAACGAGTTCAATCAGCGTTACGAAGAGTCGTTTAAGCAAGTGGTTCAGGAAGTAGAGAGCACCTATAACAGCTAACACCAGAGAGAATAGATGAAACCGGTATCGGATGGTCACAGAAAGGTTGTCAATATCGATGAAGCGGAATTTAAGCCCTGGGAATTACCCGGCGGCGGTAGTTCCGGCCAGAGTTTTGTGCAACTCAATGAATCGAATCCCGATGGCGTTGGCTTTCATCTGTTCCGTATGGCTCCCGGTACAACAACTGATTCTCATCGGCACACCGGTGATGAAGAGTGGTTTATGCTGGAAGGCGATCTTACAGACAATGACGGCACTTGCTATAAAGCCGGGGACCTGGTCTGGATGAAAGAAGGTACCGAACACAACTCCCGTACCGAGCATGGCTGTACATTGATTGTATATATTAAAGAAGCTGAAACTTTGCTGTAGTTGTTGATATATAAATACCCGTCACACCACTGCATGGTTAAACGGAAATTAACATGAACCTGTGTCTGCACCATTTTTTTATTTTAACGGAGGTGGAAGCTCCTGCTGCAGCTAAGTTATTGTCGCTGGGTTTGCAGGAAAGTTTTGGTCGGGTTCACCAGGGGCAGGGCACAGCCAACCGAAGGTTTGAGTTCAATAATGGAATGTTGGAGCTGTTGTGGGTTCATGACTCACAGGAAGCATTGTCAGGACCAGGAGCAATGCTTAGGTTTGCTGAACGCACAAGCCAGCTAAAAGATGGTGCCAGTCCTTTCGGAATTATCCTTTGCCCGCTTGACGGTAATGATGGTGGCTTACCCTTCAATGGTTGGAAATACCAGCCTGATTACTTTACCCCTCCTATGGCGTTCCATGTTGGTGAAAACTCGGAACTGCTTACGGAACCGCTATGTATTTACGCGCCGTTTTTTAAAGCATCAGATAATAGCGATGAAATAAAATCGCCATTGAACAATGGTTTTGCAAATATTTCACACGTAAATTTATCAGTTGCGTGCTATGCACTATCTGATCAATTGCTCGCCGCAAACACTGCACATGGTTTGCAAATCGAAGCCAGTGACGAGCATCTGATGGAGTTGACGTTTGATCACTGCAGGCAGGGTTTACGTGAAGATTTCCGACCTGATTTGCCCTTGATAATACATTGGTGAGCTGGTGTGGCTGGCTGGCGAACACCGTTCTTGTAATTACTGATCAGTAACTTTCCCGTTTTACCTTTCATGGCGCAGGACAACGGCGCTCTATTTGCTGTGTATAAAACCGAAGATCACCTGACACTAAATTCGTTGAAAACTGCGAAATATCAACTAAAACTCTGTGTAAATAACTTGCCCGAACTCCGGATGGCGAGCTCTGCGGTATTAAATTTTATGCAGTGCGGTTGTCGATTGTAAACATGGATAATATAGGGATATACCCAATGAAGTTTCTGATTCCACTGTGTTTTTTGTTTGTACTGGCTGGCTGTGATTCCAGTAGCAAAACAGCTGTGTCGGATAATCCTTTCTCGCTTGCCGTCAGCGACAGCCTTGCTCTTTCTGATAACCGGACAACAACAAGAACCGTGTGTACCAGTGATGCGGTCGACACCGGTGATGGCTGGGGTTGGGAAAATGGTGCTTCCTGTATCTGGCCGGGTGCTGTGGAAACTCGCGCTGCAGTGACGTCAAAGCCTGAGTGCACCGCCGATGCGGTAAATCATGGCGATGGCTGGGGATTTGAAAACGGTGAATCCTGTCGTTGGGGGGATTCAACACTTGCCCTGGGTAGTAATACCAGTAACACCAGTAATACCAGCAGTGGCAGTGATTCTATTGTCGTAGGCCAGGCAAGCGAATCAGGTGAATGTTCTGCCAGTGCCCTGGACACAGGTGGTGGGTGGGGTTGGGAATTTGGCGCACCATGTCGCTGGGGTGCAGTTGCACCGAATGCATCTATCGGTGCGGTCAATGTACCCGGGCCAGTGTTCGTACCAGCGCCAGGTTATACAGAAGGTAAACCTATCTGTCGGACTGATGCCAGTGATGGCAACGACGACGGTTTTGGTTATGAAAATGACCAAACCTGTACCGTTGTTGAAGGTGAGACTGCAAGCTCTGAAAAACCGCTGCTGAATACTCGCTGGTGTCAGCACTGGGCGGAGATCAGTTACGGCGATTATGTTTTGCAGAATAATACCTGGAATGACAGCGAGGTTTACTCCGATAACTGGCACCAATGTATCGAGCTCACCGGAACACCATCACGCTATATCGCCAAATGGGACTACAACTGGCTGGCCAAAGATAGCGGCAATGAATTCTCTGTAAAGAGTTATCCGCAGGTCTACTACGGTCGTAAAACAAAAAACTCTATCTCCGGGCCGGCTGAGAAACTTGGCTTGCCAGCACCGATCAACCAGCTGCCCAACTTTAAAGTGAAGTACAAGTACTCGGAGACCGGTAACCCGGAACGCAATGTCGCGCTTGAGTCGTTTTTTCATACCAGCTGTGAAGCGGAAGAGTGGAACAAGCAATTTGAAATGATGGTTTGGGTTGGAGTACCTGTGACTCGAGGCCCGGGTCCCAAGGTCGCTGAGGTCACCATAGATGGTGAGGGCTGGAACGTTCATGTTAATCCACAGCTTGACTGGGGCTATGTTGCTTTTGTGGCGCAACGTCCAAAGCAGGAAGGCTGGCTCGACTGGAACAAATTTGTCGACTGGACCCGATTTAATGGCCCCGCGTTTGGCGTACCGCGTGTTCAGAACAACACCTGCATGGGTGCTATTGAAATTGGTACAGAGACGTTTTGGGGTCAGGGTACCTTCACGCTGGATGAGTTTACCGTTGTAAAGTAATTTAAGCGGTTGCTCTGGAGATTACCTGCAATTGATGACCAGCCGTTGACAACGCGCACTTGAATTAGCGATGAATTCCCTTTTCCGAACTTTTAAGGGAATCAGTTAACAACTGAATTTCACTACAAGATTCCTGCAGCAAAGTCAGTTCATCTATAGCCTCTTGTAAGCCCAGCCCTTTTTTATAAATTATTTTGTAAGCTTTTTTTATTTCTTTAATCACTTCTTTGCTATAGCCGCGCCGCTCTAACCCGATAGCATTAATACTCCGCACTGCAGCCGGATTGCCGCTGACAATAATATAGGCTGGTACATCGTTGGTAACGTGGGTCATACCACCGACCATGGCGTGAGCGCCGACTTTTAAAAACTGGTTTATACCCGCGTAGCCGCCCAGCAGGGCCCAGTCATCAACCTGCACGTGTCCCGTTATACCAACGTTGTTGGCAAACACCGTGTGGTTACCGACTATGCAGTCGTGAGCTACGTGGACATAAGGCATCATCAGATTATCATTGCCAATTCGGGTTACGCCGCCGCCCGATGCGGTACCTCTGTGCAATGTAACCCCCTCCCGAAATACATTGTTGTTGCCAATAACTAAAGTGGTTTCTTCACCTTTGAATTTTAGATCGGAAGGATCTTCACCAACTGATGCAAATTGAAATATCCTGTTGTTCGAACCGATTTCTGTATTGCGTCTAATTACCACACTGGACTCTATTACCGAGCCTTGTCCGATTTTTACATTGGGTCCAATAATGCTCCATGGTCCAACTGAAACATCGGCAGCCAATTCTGCTGAGGGATCTATTCTTGCGCTGGAATCAATCAACTTAGAGCTTCCTCTGTGCTACGTGACTGTCATCGGGCTTAGCGGTTCACCGTCAACTGCTACAGCGTAAAATTTAAACATTTCTCACAAGTAACCACAAGAGTGACTTGCAAACCTGGATACAAGCTTCGGAGTGTTCCATGGCATTTATTCCGCCGTATCAAAAAGGCAGTGTGGTCGGTATGACGACTCGCGCGATTCGAGCAACACACCTGTGTGTCGAACGGTCTGTTGGTACAATGCATCTTTAATTCACAGAGTGACCGGCAAATTAGATCCTCCTGCCCCAACGTTGTTGTATTCGGTGCGATCAATATTGATTTGTTGGCAACCGCTGAACACCAGGTTGTTGCTGATGATTCGACTCCGGGAAAATTGCACCGCTACGCCGGTGGTGTGGGGCGTAATATTGCCGAAAATCTGGCCCGGCTTGATATCGATACAACATTGGTATCTGCTGTAGGCAATGATGAGCTCGGCCGTCAGGTACTGACATATACAGAAGCTGCAGGGGTGAATGTCAGCGCGGTGATGGTACAGCCAGAGATGGAGACGGCGAGCTACACGGCCATTCACAATAGCGACGGTGAGCTCTTGCATGCTGTGTCCGACATGCATATCTTTGATCACTTCCTGCTGCCAGACTTTGAGATCATAGCGCCACTAATTGAATCAGCGGATGCTATTGTGCTTGATGCTAATCTGCCAGAGTCGGTACTTGTTGAAATTTCGGAACACAGTCATGGAAAATTTATTGTTGCAGATTGTGTTTCTCGCCAGAAGTGCAAAAGGCTTAACGGCGTGCTGAACTCGCTTTCACTGTTAAAAGTAAATCGCGCAGAGGCGATTGCTTTGACCGATTGCAGCGATGAAAGTGACGAGTCGCTACTTCGTGATCTTCATAAGCTTGGGCCGTCACGTCTGTTGCTTTCAGCCGGTAGCGAAGGTGTTGTGCTGTCCGGTAGTGCCGGGGTAAATCGAGTATCTGAATTACCGCAAACCAATGTTGTTTCAACGAGCGGTGCGGGTGATGCAATGTTGAGTGGTGTAGTCGCAGGTGAGTTGTATGGTATCGATGCCAGCCAACAGCTGCTTTGGGGTACAATTGCCGCTGCTGAAACAGTGGCTGTTCACTCTCCCTGCGCTGCAACAATCAGTCGTCAGCTCCTAACGCAATAAGTTCAACAAGAATCAATGATCAAATCAGAAGCCTCTAAGTGTTTAACCATCAGTGATGAAGTGCAGGCGGCACTTGCAGCATCAAAACCTGTTGTGGCACTTGAATCGACCATTATTTCACATGGTATGCCGTGGCCACAGAATGTTGAAACCGCGTTATTGGTAGAAAATAAAGTCAGAGAGCATGGCGCTGTTCCCGCCACCATCGCTATATTGAACGGACGTCTGTGTGCAGGGCTTGGCAAAGATCAAATTGAAGCGATCGGCAGGGCCGGTCAAAGCGCGGTTAAGGTCAGCCGGCGAGACATTCCTTTTGTAGTGCAGAATACAGACAGCATAGGTGCAACAACTGTTGCTGCAACAATGATCATTGCAGCATTAGCTGGTATCCGGGTATTTGCCACAGGCGGTATTGGCGGAGTGCATCGAGGTGCTGAAAATACCATGGATATCTCAGCGGACCTTTCAGAGCTGGGTAAAACCAGTGTTGCCGTAGTATGCGCAGGTGTTAAATCGATACTTGATATTGCATTAACGCGAGAGTATCTGGAGACACTTGGTGTACCGGTTGTTGGCTATCAAACAGATGTCTGGCCCGCATTTTATACACGTCGCACTGCATTCCCGGTCGACTACAGAATGGATACACCACAAAGCATCGCATCGGTATTAAAAAGTAAATGGTCCATCGGTCTGGAGGGTGGTGCAATAATATGTGCGCCGGTGCCACAGGCTTACGCGATGGATGAGGAAGTAATGGAGTCTGCAATAAAAAAGGCTTTAAAAGAAATGAGTGATCGTGGTATCACCGGTAAGGATACAACTCCGTTTTTGCTGGACCACATAGCCGGCATTACCGGCGGTGACAGTTTGCGAACAAATATTCAGCTGGTTTTGAATAATGCGAGTATTGCAGCTGCTATAGCTGCCGCGGGTATAAGTAACCCTGTTTGAAATGGCAGAGTCCTGCCCCGTGCATGAACAGACGTTCAACTGACAGCACGACGATCCGCAGTTAGCTCCCGGTACAAAGTAAACAAACCCATTAACACAACAATCGCGGCACCAAGCAAGGTATAAAAATCTGGTACTTCTGCAAATACAAAGTAGCCGCCAACCATAGCCCAGAGTAAACTGGTATAGCGATAAGGAACCACATAGGCGATTTCCCCGGTTCGCATTGCAAGTACCAAAAACTGATAACCAAAAAACAAAAAGCAGGCCGCAACAAACAGAGTGAACAGTTGTGCGCTGGAGACAGGTTGCCAGTTACTTTGTACGGTAGAAACAGCAGCACCGACAATGCAAATAGAAATCGATGTCGCAAGTGACACCAGCAACGAAGGTAAATTTTTTGGCAGGCATCGAGTTGCAAGATCGCGACCGGTTGCAAACAACACTGAAATTATCACCAACACAGACGCAGGCTGAAATCCGTCAACACCTGGTCGAACAATAATAAGCACACCCGCAAAGCCAATAAGAATAGCTATCCAGCGTCTCCAGCCAATAGTTTCGTTAAGTATTAATGCACCCCCCAGCGCTACTGTGAGCGGTAGTGATTGCAAAATTGCAGAGATTGTAGAAAATGGCAAAATTGTAAGCGCCGTAAGGAAGAATAATGTAGCACCTACTTCTGCCGCAGAACGTATTGCAACCATAGGTGTGAAAAGCTCACTAATGCGCGTAAGCACACCGCTTCGCAGAGCAATCACAGCAATCATTATCGATAAAAAGACTCCACGTATTGCCATAATCTGACCGGATGGCAAGCTTCCGCCCAGTGATTTTATAAACAGATCATTGACAGTGAAGCCGAACATCGACAACATCATGTACAAGCTTGCACGTACGTTTGCAGAGACTGGCATCGCATGATGGTATCAGTTATTTAAAATTTATATCGTGCTAACGAAAGCACCGGTCAAACTAAAAACTACAAGAGTAAAAGGATTTATATGGCGCGGCTTTTAATGACTCTAATAAAATACCGGTTGTTAACTCTTCTTGTATTCATTATCCCGACAACTGCACTTACAGCAGACAAGGAAGTTGCTGGCAACTTACAAGCGGTAAGCACGCTTTCTACCTACAACAACAAAGCAAATTCCGGAAAAATGCTGGACAGTGTGCAGCAGCTTTTAGCAGATGAAGATTACCGCGCTGCGTTCGTTGAGCTGAGGCAATTATCAAAGTCCCATCAGAGCAACCCCGAAGTTTGGCGTCTTCTTGGCTTAGCGGCACATAAGAAAGGTGATTATCTGAGATCAAAAGTCGCCTTTGAAAAAGCCCTGAAGCTGGCACCTGATGACAAAATAGCGCTGGGCTTACAATCAGACCTTTATTTAAGTATGGGTGACAAACAATCAGCGCGCTCTAATCTGGAAAAATTAAAAGAGCTATGCCCGAATGGGTGCGATTCAAGAGAGCGGATTGCGGCGGCGCTAAACCAATACTAAGCAGTTATTTTTGTACCGTTTTCGGAAATGACTGGCGTGACGGGGATTATTTTTTTTATTAATCTCACTGCGTGCCTCATTAAGCCAGATTAAAAGCTGCAATGATCAGATTTTTAGTTGTTCTGCACATTGTCGCCGGTGCGACAGCGCTCGCGGCAATGACGGGGGCTCTTTGCACGGCCAAAGGGGGACGCTGGCATCGCCAAATGGGCAAGTGCTATACCATTGGTATGGCGGTCGCGTTAACGCTGGCGATTGTTATTTCGCTGCTGACCGTCAATCTGTTTTTACTACTGATAGGGGTTTTCAGTGCTTACTTCGTATACACCGGCTGGAGACTTACGCAAACACGTGACGGTACCCAAAATACGGCAGACCGCATAACCGTGTCACTCATGTTGTACGTCGGTATTTTTATGGTGATATTCGGTCTTTATATGTTGGTACGCGGTAAATCACTGGGCATAGCAATGGCAGTATTTGGAATATTTGCGTTAGCTCCGGGCTGGGCAGACTACCGATCTTCGATGTGGCCGGTTGGAAAAGAACGTATTGTATTGCACTTAAATCGAATGGGTGGCGCTTCAATTGCCACAGTGACAGCAGCTTTGGTTGTTAACGTACAGACCGACCCTGCGTTTATCGTCTGGTTGCTGCCAACGATAATCGGAGCACCTCTGATAGTTTATTGGAATAGAAGGGTAATGAGGTCCACTGCCGAAACACCGTGAATTTTGTAATTTCGCAAAGGTACAAATAGATTGCCAGTGTAGAAATAACCAGTGTAGAAATAAATTGAAGAGTCATCAGTTGTGTTGCAGCTTAGAGTAGCCAATTCGAATGATGTGTCGAGTGTCGAACATATCTTAGTATCTTCCCGCAATGAGTTATTGCCCTATGCCAGGTCGCCTCATACCAGACAAGAAATACGTACCTGGGTGTCTGAAGTCCTGATACCTACGGGCAACGTCGTTGTTGCTCACAGAAATAGTGAAGATGTGGGGGTTATCGCGACCTCGGTGCGGGAAGGAATAGGGTGGATCGATCAGCTGTATGTGCTGCCGGACCATCTAAATCAGGGAGTTGGTACAGCGCTCTTAAGGTATGCGCAAAACCATTTGCCAAGGCCAATTCATCTCTGGACCTTTCAGCAAAACCAGCGAGCTCTGTGCTTTTACGAGCATCACGGCTTTAACGCAATTAAATATACCGACGGCGAGAATAACGAAGAGAAGTGTCCCGATGCACTATACGAACTCAACTGAAGTTGGATTTTGATTGCCGCTTGCTTTAAGGCCGGATAGTGAGGATTTTTTAAAGGCCAATATCCCGATACAATCCATTGAACAAGAAAAATGTGCATCCTTTCAGAACAATCCAACACGTTCTGTCGCGGTAACCCCCGGCATTATTCAAAATCATAGGGTTTCCCCTAATTACGCCGGCGTGCAGAATTCCGTAAGCTGCCTCCATAAGATTAGTTCAGGGAGCGGTAGCATGAAAATTAATCCATCACACCAGCGATTGGCGCAACGTCCCCCGGCGACTGTCGGTACTGGTGGAAAGGGGCTCGCAAAAGTCACTGGTGATTTTAGCCGCGAAAATAAGACCAGCGAATTCGATGCGGGTTTTGGCGCAAAAGAGTCCAATCAGCAACCCCCGTCTGGCGGATTTACCTACGACGATCCCATGGCCAACGCAGATACGTTGATGCGAGCCATCATGGCGAACTACGTAGAGCAAAAGACCAAAGCCAACACATCGGAGCTGCAATCCAGTCAGCCACAATCGGGTGAAGACAAAGCCCTGACTGACATCACAGAGCAATTCCAGTCACCCTTTAAAGACAATGCATCAGATCACGAT
>CAYLZS010000322.1:0-17624 GCA_964388065.1 uncultured Granulosicoccaceae bacterium | reverse complement strand
ACCGTGCACTGAAAGGAGAGTGTGGTACACAGGTCACCATGGACCAGCTGTGAAAAAACCGGAAGTTTACCCCACCGGATAACCAGAATTTGTTTGTGTCATTCGGTTCACACTCGAGAGGACACACAACTGGCGACGCAGTTCAAAGTTCACAGCATTTCCCAAAGGCTGTTAACACTATTCAACCACGGCTGTGACCTTTTTCAACGCTGTTGTTCTGCCGGAACTGTATACTCTGACGGATTGTCTACCGTCCAGGTTCACAACAACCGCAACGGGCAGTCCGCCCCCGCTATAAACAGCACCGAACAAATAACAGTGATTAGCCTTTCAATAATAATTCCGGTAAAGAATGAAGCGCGCAATCTGGAAGCGTGTCTGCGTTCCATCCGTGACGCCCGGTCAGTCGATCTGGCGTACGAGATACTGGTGATCGACAACGGTTCAGAAGACAACACGGTTGATGTTGCGCGAAAATTCTCTGCAGACGTCCACGTGGTACCGGATGTCACGGTTGCAGCACTGCGTAACTTCGGTGCAGAAAGGGCACAGGGTGAAGTACTGGCATTCATTGATGCAGACTGTACTCTACAGCCGGACTGGTTCGACTCAATCCTGCCCTACATCAACGACGACTCAATCAAGTGCTTCGGCAGCCCTCCGGGCATTCCCGAGCAATCTACCTGGGTTCAGGAATGCTGGTATCAGATCAGAAAAAAAGGCAGCCCGAACGACCCGCCCCGTACCGTCGAATGGCTTGAGTCGATGAATCTTTTTATTCGACGCGATGTATTCAATGCAGTTAACGGATTTGATACCAGCCTTGAAACCTGCGAAGACTACGATCTCGGTGTGCGTCTCAAACAGCACGGCGATATCTGGTGTGACTCTGGCATAAAAGCCATTCACCACGGCGAAGCACACAATATAAAACGCTTCTACGAAAAAGAACGCTGGCGCGGAGTCAGCAATATCGAAGGGCTGCGCAAGCACGGATTCTCACTTGCCGAGTTACCCAGTCTGTTGTTTCCAATGGTGCAGATAGTCGCAATACTGTTAACACTTATTACTGTTTTACTGGCCATAGCCGGCAAGGTATCTTTTCTGTGGGTAATAGCGTGTTTGGTAATCTGGCAACTGCCGCTTTTTATTATGGGTTACCGTAAAAGTGGCGGGCTGCAAAGAATAAAACAAGCCGGGGGTATCTGGACTTTGTTAAACGTGTATTTTACCGCACGTGGTCAATCTCTCTTTATGGGGGCCGCGTGGCAGTAGTACTCTTCAGTGGTATATTAATTACACTTTTAGTTTTTCTGGCACTCATTATTGTATTTAACCTCGGCGCATATCCTCTGCTGCTTAAACTTATTGCCAGATTCAATAATTTCGATCACAAGATCGATACCGAATTAACTCCTTCTGTTACTGTATTAATTGCAGCCTACAATGAAGCTGCAGTGCTGCGAGAAAAACTCGAAAACTGTCTGAAGCTTGATTATCCGAAGGAGTTACTGGATATAGTCGTTGTCTCTGACGGCTCTACTGACGACACTGAAAACATTGTTAAAGAGTTTGAGAGCCACGGTATAAGATTATTGCTTAACCCAAAAAACATGGGCAAAGCCACTGCACTTAACAACGGCATGGAAAACATCTCTTCCAGCATTGTTGTGCTATCTGATGCAAACGTGATGTACCAACGCGATGGCATAAGAAATCTGGTAAGACACTTTGCAGACGACAACATCGGTGCAGTATCAGGTAAAGTCATTCTTTTAAACGAAGGCCTGAGTTACTCAGACGCCGAAGATGCTTACTATGCTGTTGAGCACAACATTCAACAACTTGAAAGCAACACCGGTAATTTAATTGGCGCAGATGGCGCAATGTACGCACTGCGAAGAGAATTGTTCCGACCACTTCAGCCAGATACCTTGCTGGATGATTTTGTGCTTTCTATGGGTGTTATTCAGCAACACAAAAGACTCATATTCGACCCTCAGGCACTGGGCTTTGAAAAAAATATTGCCGAGATAGATTCTGAATTAAATCGCAAAGTCAGAATAGTCGCCGGCGGCATTCAAAGTTTACAGCGCAAAACTGTCTGGCCACCTGCAGGTAACAACCTGACCGCACTGAAGCTCACTTGCCACAAAGTGATGCGATGGGTCATTGGGCCGGTAATTATCCTTTTTTTCGCACTGACATTCTTACTCGGGCTGCTGACCGGCCACTGGCTGCTGATTGTCGTACCCCTCGTTGCGGCTGTCAGTATTCCGGCAATGCACATTCTCACCACTTTTTTCCCCTCTCTGCGGAACAACCGCCTGATAAAGCTCTCTAAATATCGACTGGTTATGATCAGAGCGTCACTGGTGGGCTGCTATAAAGCGCTCTCAAGCCAGAAAATCAGCTGGCGCTAGCGGACTCCGGTTGTGAGCTGTAAGACCCAACACACATCCATCAGTCCCTGATAGACTGAGTTCTGGACAAAATTCACAGTAACTACCGTAAACAACGGTTGCCACCAATGGATGTGGGACCCTGAGGAGTATGAAGATGCGTGTACTAATTCTGCTTTTAAGCCTGATCGCAAGTGTCGGTCACACCAACAGCCGGACAGATTTCGCATTGCTATACCAGGAACATTCTCCGTCGGTAGTGACCATTTTCACAGCAACCGTTGCCAACGGTAAAAAAGCATCGGACGCAGCATTGGGCATTGGCTCTGGTGTTCTCATAGAGGAAGACCAGATCCTGACTGCAGCACACGTCATCGATGGTGCGAGCGCCATTGAAGTCCTGTTTACCGACGGTAAAAGAATCAAAGCGGATGTCATCTCCTCTCTGGCTGCCAGTGACGTTGCACTGATAAAGCTCAGAGAAAGTCACCCGAACCCCACTATTGCCAAGCTTGCTGATTCCAATGACACAGCGATCGGCAGTGAAGTGTTCATTATTGGAGCGCCGTTCGGTATTTCCCAGACACTAAGCGTGGGGCATCTTTCCGGTCGACTCAACCGTGGTCTGATGGCAGGTGGCACGCCTATCGAATTTCTGCAAACCGATACAGCCATTAATACCGGCAACTCCGGCGGACCAATGTTCAATAATCGTGGTGAAGTCATCGGCATAGTCAGTTTTATCCTGACCAAAAGCGGCGGCTTTGACGGCATCGGCTTTGCCACTTCAAGCAATACAGCCAAACAGGCATTGCTGACAAGTTCCGGGGTTCTGGCAGGCTTCGAAGGCATCGTACTCGATGCAGCAACCGCCAAATTACTCAACTTTCCGCGCGGTGGCATGTTAGTGCAACGGGTCAACGCCAATTCAATGATGGCAAATGCCGGTCTGCGGGCAGGCACAGTACCGTCGAAAATCGGTGGACAGAATATGCTGCTTGGGGGCGATCTGATTCTCGCCGTCAATGGACTTATCTGCGAAGGCCCACACGATTTCGCAGCCGTTGCGGCCAATACACCGTCTATCCATAAGAATGAACCGATTGCGATCACCGTATTCAGAGAGGGAAAAACAGTCAATCTGACCGCCGGACCAGAACCTGCCGACCTGCGGGATGTGATCGACAAGTACTCAAAGGACAAAGAACCCAAACTCGATCCATTGGCAGAAAATAAACCAGCAATGGTGGAGCCTGCGACCAACGAGTAAAGTGCCGGCTGTTAACCAGCCACACGCTTCATTGTTTTGCTGCAGAACCTGGCAGGGCAATGCCGCTGCTCTTTCACTTTTGGCGTGAAGCGCAGTTGGCAACTTGATATGATTACCGGCACTACAACCAGCCTGTAGATCAGCTGTATGCATAATCAATTTGAAGATCTGAACCCGCCAGCATGCAGGCTTATGGGACCCGGCCCGGTTGAGGTCGATCCACGCGTTCTAAACGCGATGTCGATGCCGATGCTCGGCCAGTTCGACCCACGCTTCACCGAATACATGAATGAAGTCATGTCACTGTACCGTGGCATATTCCAGACCCGCAACCAATGGACACTACTTGTCGACGGTACCGCACGTGCAGGTATTGAGGCGGTGATGGTGTCACTACTCAACCCGGGCGACAAAGTATTGGTACCGGTGTTCGGCCGCTTCGGACACCTGCTGACTGAAATCGCCGGTCGCTGCCGGGCAGAGGTTGTCACAATAGAGACCGAGTGGGGGCGTGTTTTTGATCCGCAGCAGATCGAAGATGCGATCACCACCCACCGACCAAAATTACTTGCCTGTGTGCAAGGCGACACATCGACAACCATGGCACAGCCACTTGAGGAGATCGGCAAGATTTGTCGCGCTCACGATGTATTGATTGCGGTCGACGCCACGGCCTCCCTGACGGGTATGCCATTGGACACTGACAACTGGCAGCTGGATGCAGTGACCGCAGGTTTACAAAAGTGTTTGTCCGGCCCGCCAGGGGTGTCACCGATCACACTGAACGATCGCGCTGCAGATCTGATTAACAGCCGCAAACATATTGAGCAGGGTATCAGACCCGATGGCTATCAGGCAGCTGACGGTGAAATGATTCAATCGAACTACTTTGATCTGGCGATGATCATGGACTACTGGAGTGAAGCACGCCTCAATCATCATACCGAGGCAACATCCATGCTTTACGCGGCACGCGAGTGCGCGCGCATCGTTCTGCAGGAAGGCTGGCAAACCCGCTTTGCACGACATAATCAAACCAGTAACGCACTGATAGCCGGACTGCAGGCTATGGACATGCAGGTATTCGGTCACGATCTAAAATATAAAATGCCAAATGTCACAGGTGTTGTTATTCCAGCCGGAGTTGACGCCGACAAAGTCCGATCAGAAATGCTGCATGACTACGCCATAGAGATTGGTACCTCATTCGGTCCGCTACACGGCAAGATCTGGCGCATCGGCACTATGGGTTATGGATGTCGTAAAGACAACGTACTGTCATGTCTTGCCGCACTGGAAATGACATTGCGGCGCAACGGCTACAGTGCACCGGCAAGCGCCGGAGTTGAAGCCGCACTCGCGGTATACAACGAACCAATAAACAACACTATCTCACTGGAAAATGTCTGATCACAATGGCCGAATATAAGGAACTCACTTATGTCTGCCAGTGATCTGTTATCTGTTGGTCCAAAGGTGCTGGGTGTTGGTCTGAGCGGATTTATCGATGATCTCGATTCGCAAAAGGTTCCTGCGCTGGCAGTAGACTGGAAGCCTCCAGCTACAACCGATATACAAGTTTTGGATGCCGCAGATCAGTTATCCGATACAGCATCAGAGACAAGCATTGGCAACCGGGTAGATAAAGCCAACGCAGAAGCGCTAAGCCGCATGATGTCAGCCGACCCGATACTGACAGAAGTATTACCTGCCGCTGAACTAATTGAAGACCTGGGCAAACACAAAATACTGCATGCCGGACCACCGGTTACATGGAGCGACATGTGCGGCCCAATGCAGGGTGCGGTCTGCGGCGCTATCGTGCTTGAAGGCTGGGCTAAAGATCTGAGCGCCGCAGAACAGCTTGCAGCCAGTGGTGATATTGAATTTTCACCCAATCATCATCATGGTGCGGTCGGTCCGATGACAGGGATCGTTACCCAGTCTATGCCATTAATGATTGTTGAAAATCGCACCTTTGGCAATCGAGCCTTTTGCGCCATCAATGAAGGACTTGGCAAAGTCATGCGCTTCGGTGGCAACGACGAATCAGTAATTGAAAGGCTGCAGTGGCTTGAATCTACTCTCGGGCCACTACTTGCCGATGCACTACTTGGCTGCGATGGCATTGGCTTGAAAAATATTATTGCCCGTGGTTTATCAATGGGGGATGAAATGCATCAGCGCAATGTTGCCTGCACCAGTTTATTGATGCGGGAACTGGCACCGACGATGGCGCGAGTAGCCGATCCCGATACTGCCTATGAAGTACTTAATTTTATAGCCGGTAACGATCAGTTTTTTTTAAACGTTGCAATGGCCATGGGTAAAGCCATCATGGATCCGGTACGTGACATTGAAGGCAGCTCTGTCGTCACTGCCATGTCACGCAACGGGTACGAATTTGGAATTCGCGTCAGCGGCTGCGGTGATGAATGGTTTACCGCAACCGTCGAGATGCCACGCGGTTTATACCTCCCTGGCTTTACCGAAAAAGATGCCAACCCTGATATGGGGGATTCAACCATTGTGGAAACCATTGGTCTCGGTGGCTTTGCCATGGCGGCGTCTCCGGCGGTAGCAGGATTTGTTGGCGCAGGGACTGCAGCAGATGCCGCCAACTACACCAATCGAATGGCAGAGATCACCTGTGGCCGAAACCCGGAGTGGACTATCCCGGGACTCGACTTCGCCGGTGTACCCAGCGGCATCGACATTCGCAAGGTTGTCCTCTCGGGTATTACACCGACTATCAATACCGGCATTGCCCACCGGGAACCAGGCATCGGACAAGTCGGTGCGGGTATTGTGAATGCACCACGCGCCTGTTTCGAACAAGCCTGTACAGCACTTGCAAATAAGTTATCGGCACCTTAACTAAAAAAAACTATGGCCAATAAATTATGACGAACAGATGCGGGCTATAGATCTTGAGCAATAAAATATGAACACCGTCGTCAACGAAATTCGCAAAGGATTTTATCTCGACTCCGTGGCACTGATGCGACTTTCCGCAGAAATTTCAGCACTTGGCGGTATTGAAGAAGCCGTATTGATGACCGGCACTCCGGCAAATCAACAAATCATGAAAGACGCGGGGCTTTTGACCGAGACCGGTGAAGGTGCCAGTGCCAATGACCTTATTATCGCATTGCGCGCCGATGGTAAATCGAGTGCCAACCGCGCACTGGCACAGGTGCAAAAGTCTTTACAGGGAAACCAGTCCACCAGTAAAGCAAAGCAAACAAGTAATTACTCAACACTTGGCAGCGCCATAACCGCACTACCTGAGATGAATCTCGCTTTGATATCAACACCCGGAGCTTACGCATCACGCGAAGCTCATGTGGCTCTCGATCACGGTATAAACGTCATGATCTTTAGCGATAACGTATCTGTTGAAAAGGAAGTTGCACTAAAGCGCAAAGCACAGGATCTGGGTTTGTTAGTTATGGGCCCAGACTGCGGCACAGCGTATATCAACAGCGTACCACTGGCGTTTGCCAACGCAGTAAAGCAAGGTAACGTCAGCGTGATCGCAGCATCCGGCACGGGACTGCAGGAGTTTTCAGTTTTATTATCAAAGCTAGGATCCGGTATCCGCCATGGAATTGGTGTAGGTGGTCGCGATATGACTGATGATGTCGGTGCACTTTCGACACTAATGGCAATTGACCTGCTTGCTGCTGATGAACAAACAGAACAAATAGTATTGATTTCAAAACCACCGGGTTCCCAAACGGCCAAACTGGTATTCGATAAACTTGCCAATTGTGGCAAACCCGCCATTGCCTGTGTTTTTGGTCTTAAAAACCCCACGGCCTCGGGTATCCGTTTTACCAGCACACTGCTGGAGACCGCAGAACTCGCTGCAGGCAGTGATTCACAAGAAAAAAATATCGAGGCTAAAGCGAAAACACTTGCCGACGGACTTGATGGCAGGCAACGCAGAGACCTAAAAGGTTTGTTTACCGGTGGAACCTTATGCACAGAAGCACATCTGGTTTTGCAGAGCGCGGGAATCGAGGTTAGTTCCAATGCCATCAAAACCGATCCTTCCGCCAAACAAAACACAAAGCATCTGCTAGTCGACCTGGGTGCTGATGAATATACGCTTGGCAAACCACACCCAATGCTTGAACCATCGGTGCGCACACCTTATCTGATTGACGAATTACAAAATCCGTCAAACGCCGTGATTATGCTTGATGTCGTGCTGGGCTACGGCGCACACAGCAATCCGGCATCAGTAGTGGCTCAAGTGGTTCGTGAAACTTTGAGCAACGCAGATAATAAACCAATAGTCATCGCATCTGTTTGCGGCACTGAGGACGATCCGCAGAACTACCAGCAACAATGCACAGAATTAGAACAAAATAATATTATTCTTTGCGACTGCAACAGCGAAATGGCAAGGCTGGGTGCCGCAATACTCAGGCAATTGTAGCAACTGATGCACCCGCATATTACCTGTGTCGGTGAACTGGCTAAGCAATCACTCCGTGGTGTAAACAACCGTGCATCCGGCACCGTGATTGCGGTATTTGAGAGCAGCGTCTATCTGGAGATTTCAGGCACTGATGACCTTATTTGCCTCGGCACTGATGCTCTGGTCGATGGGCCAGTCAATGTACGTACAAGTGTTTTACAGTTGCCTTCAATATACATCGGCAACCAATGGCAATGCCGTGAAGATAAACTGAGCATCGAGAACGGAATCAGTTTCCAATACAAAACCGATTTACTTATCGATACCACAAGACAGATATTACCCATTTCAATACCTGTTGAACCGCACCACATCGAAATGCTGCGTCTACATTTGACGCAGCGCAATACGCAAACAGCTTTCAATCAAAAACTTGCAGACTGTCTGCAGCGCAGGCACCAGCCACTGACACAATGGCTTCAATCAAAGCCTGGTACCCCACCCACGCAGGAATTAGAAAAAATCATAGGTTACGGGGAAGGACTGACGCCATCCGGTGACGATATCCTCATCGGCACACTGATAACACTGAAACATGCTAAACGTGCAGAGCACTTCGAAGCGCTTTCCTGCTGGATAAAAACCCATGCCGCAACGCTCACAAACCGTATTAGTCTTGCTCACTTACTTGCGGCCTGTAACGGTCAGGCTGTGGTTTTGCTACATGATGTTCTCAATGCCATTAGTCACAGCGACAAGACACTGGTACAGCGAGCACTGACTGAGCTTGAACACTACGGTCACAACTCGGGAAATGATGCGTTGCGTGGCATATTGGCAGTAATCGATTCGGGCACAGTAAGTCAGCGCGAATTGTAAAGTCAATTAGAAAACTGTTAAACAGTGAACATCACCTGATATCTCTGCTATTTAGCCGTTACTATAGACTGTACTTCGCTTTGAAATCCAAGTGGTCGCTAAACGTGCCGTCAGTTCAAACAGACAAACAACGGAATCGGGATCTTGTTATAAGCCGACTCCGCAATCGGCTTATATCATTCTCCATTCTCTGCGTAGTCGCCTGCCTGGCCCTTTCACTTGCAGCCTGTGGCAGCGGCAGTGAGACAGTCGTCGAATCGACCGTCACCGAGCCGGCCGTCACCGAACAAACAACAGCCGAATCACCTGTTCAGGCAACCGGAAATCAGGGAGCCACCGAACAGGCCGCTACCAATCAGGTTATAACCGACCAGGCAGCAACCACAGCACCAATACCTGACCAAACAGACACAGATGATCATTCAAGCTCTGAACAGTTAACCATTCACTTCACCGATTCGAACGAAGATATCTGGCCACCACAACCGATAAATGTCACAGATGTTGTTACGTTACCATCTGCAAAAATCACAAAAAACACCTTTGAAAAAAACACAAAAATTACGCAGGCGTTATTGTCAGAACCCGAGGTTCGCAAATCACTTGGCGATCGCTTCGAAGTTCTGGCTCAATATGAAATAAAAAATAAGACCGACGCTGTCACCTACATTGAGACAGAAGTCTTTAGTTATACCACCAATCAAGTCATCACAGCGAGGGTCGACGCCAACAGCGATACTGTATTGGCCCACACCGCAGCAGAAGCATACAGGTACCAGCCCCCGGAATCGCAACCAGAAGTAAGACAAGCAATTGCGCTTGCAGAAGACGGTCTGACCAGACAAGGCTTTACAGATCACCTGAAACTCAGAGGTACAGGCTTACTGGCCTACCCTACTGCGATTGAAACAGCCGCGACCGGTCACCAGTTTTTTAGTGAGAGAAAAGTCTATGTGACGTTTGGAATCGGCAATGGCGAACTGCCTCAGTTTCGAGCATTGGTTAATTTAAGCAATTCCACCGTTGAGAGCAGTGGAGCAATACAATAGTGCATTTAACTGAAATCAAATCCGTGTTTAAAGTTGGCATAACACTCAAGGCTATACTCGCAATCCTCGCTCTTTTTGCTGTGAGTGTTTCAAACGCTTTGGCAGTCGAAGGTGAAATTAACTGGGGTGGCTGGACTTTCACCTATTCAACCGAAGGCATTGTCGGTCTTGAACTGCAAGATGTAACATATAAAGAGCGTAAAATTCTGCACAAAGTCAACTTCCCTGTGATGCGTGTTGACTATGACAACGACGTCTGTGGTCCGTACGCCGATATCTTATGGACCAACGCTTATGTGCCCATAGAGCTCAGCCCACCCTATGACAGTTGCAATGGTGACGGTTTCTGCGCCCGTACCTATAAGCAGGATGGCAACGATTATCTGGAGGTAGGCGTCAGTGCAGAGCTTGGCGAGTACGATATCTATCAATCCTATATTTTCAGTCCGGATGGTTTCTTTGATTCGTATGTATTCAGTCGTGGTTTACAGTGCGAAACCGATCACCGACACCACGCCCACTGGATGTACGATTTCGATATTGATGGTCGCGATAATGACCAGGTCATGAAAAACAGCGGCAATCTGCAGACATCGGAATTCAACGACCGCAAAGTAAGTACTAACTACTGGACAATAAAAGACGCAGAAACCGGTATGCGCGTCGAGCTAAATCCCGGAAACTTTGATGGCTTTACTGACGACTTTTCCCAGTGGGATGTAGCCGTTCGCAAATGGAATAGCGGTGAGACCGATGGATGGTTCCTGGGGGCACGGGGTGAAATTGGCGATAACTACAACAACGCCGAAAGCATAGATCGCGAAGATATTGTCTTCTGGTATGTCAGCCACCTTGATCACAAATCATTGGAAGGCAGTACCAAATGGCACTCTTCCGGGCCCAGAGTTCAGGTGTTCAATCCTTCACCACTGCTGCAACCTTAACCAAACCAACAACCAACAGGATCATAGCTTAATTTTTTTCAATCAAGTCGGTTGAATTGCATCGCAATAATTTGGTGAAGGAAGGCATCATCCATGGTCGCATCGCAACCAGAAAGCTGTAACCAATCCGATGCTGCAATTCAAACGATGCATCTTCACGGTTAAGTTCCGTAAATTCATTGACGAGTCTGTCAATACGTCGCGCCAGCTCTTCTGCGGACTTTGAAGTTAACATCCCCGTGCGGAACATCCGAACCTCACCAGCATCACCAAAGCCCGCATTGAGAAAATCGCTTTGAACATGTTGCCGGAAAAATTTCTCCAGTGGACCGTCGGGTATCCAGTGAAAGTTTCGGTCTATCAGTAATTTTATTCGACCATTGGCGCGCCTGCTGATCAGTTTTAGCTTTTCCAGTGTAATTAAATGTCGATGACACTCATTCTCCGAAATTTCGTAGCGTTCAACAATTTCGTCAGGTAACCAGCTATTCATGATGGATACTGCCACAACAAAAAGACGTTCATCCGAGATTAACTGCTGTTCCTGTTTTTCAGTTAGCTGCTGTATATACCTCTGGCGATCCTGGGCAATTTGTACCAGATCAGCCAGCTCCATATCGAGTAACTCATTGCAGACGACAGACAGACGATTAATATGAAAATCGTTATTGGCAAACATTTGCTTTACTCGCGCCAATCCGAGATTCAATACGGCTGCAACATCAGCCTGATTGATGTTTTTCTCTCTGAGTAGCTGCTTTAGCGTATCGACTATTTGATTTACTTCCGACATATACGACTACCTCCAACTCAAAATTTTCCAATTTCATAACACTGGTTTACTACACCGGTCGCCGCGGACAGTTTGAGATTGCGGAATGTACTCCGTAACAACTGTACACAGGCAGAGTAAAACAACCTGTTCAAAACCATTTTTGGCTCTGCATTTGCTATTTTTCACACGCTTGCGAATCGGTACGATCGGTTTACACCAACATCGCAATAATTCGTCATTTTTCCACCTGATTCGGCATTTCACAGTCACAAAAATGTCAGGTTAAAGCGTCATCATAAAAACTGAACCATAATCTAATAGAGCCATAAACCAATAAAATTAGAATTCGGAGACTAACTAAAATGAAAAATATCAATACCACTATCAATCTGTTACGTTTGCAAATACTGTTTGCATGCATTGCGGTAGCCGCTGCTTACACTCTGGTATGATTCTGCGACACATCTGTTAACTATAACTTATATACCGCACCTGCAATTAGATTGCCTTTACAAGCTGGATCGGTAAATCCAACAGATATGTTACCCTTGCATCATGCTGTTAATTACAAACACAGTTTCAATTCCGGAAGACGAGATCAATTTCAAGGCAATCCGTGCACAAGGTGCTGGCGGCCAGAAAGTAAATAAAACTTCCTGCGCCATTCATTTAAGCTTTAATATAGCAGCGTCATCTTTGCCTGAGTCTTATAAAACCGCGCTTTTTAAGGTTAACGATCAACGCGTCAGTAGTGATGGCATTATTGTTATCAAAGCGCAAAAATACCGATCACTCGAAAAAAACCGAGACGATGCATTATCACGCCTTAAAAAAATCATTCTTGATGCCACTGCAGTCAAAAAAGCTCGTAAGCCCACTAAACCGAGCAGAAATTCACAACGCAAACGCATGGATAGCAAAACCAAACACAGCAATCTTAAGCAAACCCGCAAAAAAATAGACTATTGAACAGTATAAGCACTGTGTCCAGGCACTTATTTATCGGATTGTTATTTTCTTTGCTAACCGGTTGTTTTGAGAGCAACGGATCGAAGGTAAACCTTGTCTTCGATGGCAAAGTCACCAAAGTGCATGATGGTGACTCTGTACATATAACTCCTCGCGGTAAAAAACGTATCGTCGTACGGCTGGCAGCGATTGATGCGCCAGAGATTAAACAAGACTACGGAATAGTGTCCAGAGACCACTTACGCAGCATGATTATGAACGAGCAGGTTAGCGCACAATGCAACAAAGTAGATAAATATAACCGGCAGATTTGCGTAGTATTAAAAGACAACCAGGACATTAACTTGGAAATGCTAAAGACAGGCAATGCCTGGTACTACGAAAGGTTCAGGAAAGAACAAAAACGCAGTGATCAGCGTGCATATAGCAAAGCTGCAAAAAATGCCAGAAAAAAGAAACTTGGTATATGGGCTAACAACGAAGCAATTCCACCATGGAACTTTAGATCTCTCGCCCGCAACTGATAAGTTCAGGCCAAAAAAACTTATCAGGTAAGCCCGGCTTGCTTCAATAAACGCTGCGCCTGGAGCAAGTGCAGACGCTCGACCATTTCACCGTTTATAGGCAACACATTCGAATGGTTATTTTCCGGCAGTGCAAAAGTATCAACAATAAGTCTGGCACGATCTACTTCTTCAGCTGACGGAGAAAACAGACGTGTTGCAGGTTCTACCTGAGAGGGATGAATCAGGGTTTTTCCATCAAAACCCATCAGCTTGCCCTGCAGTACTTCTTGTTCAAACCCCTGCAGATCCCGATAGTTATTCCAGACACTATCAAGCACCTGAAGCTCTGCCTGCCTGGCATGCAATACAATCTGCATCAGCCACGGGACCAGATAACATCTGTCGTTATCCAGAGACACACCTGTTTCACTGGCAATATCGTTATGACCAACAACCAGGGTACTCAACGACCATCGCATCGCAGCAGCACTCTTAATAATTTCACCCAGATTCACTATGCCACTCGCTGTTTCAATCATGAACCAGCTGTTGATTTCAGCAGGCAAGGCTGCGGCTTCAGCATGTCTGGCAAAAAGCTGCACAGCCTCCACACTACTGACTTTAGGAACTAACACAGCGTCCGGACGACAGGCTGCAATCGTTTCAAGGTCAGGTAAAAACTCCTCGCTGGTAACCGAGTTACATCGGATAGCAGTACGACTACGACCAAAATCACGAATTAGAAACGCCTTTTTTAGTGCCTCTCTCGCGGCAGGTTTATTTTCAACGGACACTGAGTCTTCAAGATCAAAAATAACCCAGTCAGCGTTAATGCCCGGAGTTTTATCGATTGCCCGTTGGTTGCTTGCCGGCACATAAAGCGCGGACCGTTGAGGGCTGACTGTGCTCATAAAATGTTCCCAATGTATTCTGATACTTAAGCTCGCTCACTATAGCAAAGCGCCAGATTCTCGGGCTATCAGTGGAGCAATTTTCATCCTGCGATCGACATTGCTGAATTGCGCAGTCGTTCTCAATTTCACTTTCTGTCACCAGAGCCACAACGGGTAATAACATTGACCACTCGAATCGACTGAACAAGTTTCGTAGCATTGCATGCTTCCTCACAGCGACCTGAGACGTGCAATGATCTACCGCGGTTACCTGGCCTTGTTTGCCCTGCTGTTGCTTACCTGCACCAACCTTCACGCAGGTCCGAATTTGCTTACCAGCAACTGGATTTCGTGTGCAGATAACAATCGCACGCGCAGCTTTAGATCTTTCATAACATTGAACGAAGAATGCCTCTACCAGGAAGTAACAGCGCAGCAGAATGACAACCTCCATCTGGTCTGCGATGCAAACGGTAATAATTTCACCAGTGCACAGCTGTCCTACTCTGACCAAAACTTCCGGGTGCTGAGTTCTGCGCTCGATACCACCACTGGCAGCGAGACGCTGCGCGTCAACGCCGGCAGAGCACCTCAAAACACCCGTATTGCAGTAGCGACGATATTCGCAAACGCCAGAGCAACACTCTCCTGCACACTGGCAGCACCTGATGATCCCGAGCCGACCCTCGTTCCGCAGGCAACCGCGTCGAATCCTGCACCGGCACCAACAATAGCTGCAACTCAACCGGTGGCAAACACACGTGTTCCCGGCCCCTGTATTGACAGCGACAACGATGGATTCGGCTGGAACGGCTTTGAAACCTGCATACCAGATAACCCGCAACCAACCGCATCAGCAGTCGCACCGATTGCCGCTCCGGCAACATCAACGAATACATCGGTACAAGCAACTGCGACCACAGCAATTGCAGGCCCATGCATCGATTCAGATAACGACGGCTTCGGTTGGAACGGCATTGAAACATGCATACCGGATAACCAAAGAACAACAACTACCTCAGTCGCAAATCAAAACATCAGTGCTGCTCCCACTGCAGCTAACTTCAGCAGACCGAGTCAGTCAACACCCGGTATCGACGATTTGACCGATCTCATTCTGGTTACCGGCCAGTCAAATGCCCAGGGTGCCGAATCCAGTGTCAGTCTCGCGATTCTCGACGCACCAAACAACAGTGTATTTGCGTTCACAGACGAAAACGGGTGGCAGACTGCAGACTTACGGCAGCACTGGGACGGCCCGAATCAAATACGTCACCCGGGTAACAACGCACTGGTATTTTCCGGCAATACACCGCACAACAACTTCGCACTGCATTTCGGCAAGGCACTGGTTGCACTCGATTCGCAGCGTGTTGTCGGCTTTGTACTTGCTACATCACCAGGTGCGGGAATCAGACAATGGCGCAGAGGTGGCAGCTTTTATAACTCACTGACCAACAAAGCAATGACCGCTCTGAATGCAAGCAACAAAACTTCATTCGATGGCATTCTGTGGCATCAGGGAGAAACAGACTTTCTCTTCAACGGTACGTCTGATATCACAGCAACGGCAGCTGAGAGGGTTGCACCAGACTACTATCCGAACGAACTCAACAGGCTTATCAGTAACCTGCGACAGGAACCCTGGTTTACCACGTCGACACCTGTATTTATCTGCGGTGAAACGCAGAAAACCAGCGCTAACCCCGCACCGGTTAACCGCAGGCTTTTGGCATTAAACAGCGACAGTGACAGGCATACAGGCTGTGTTAGTTCCGATGGATTGCAAACCTCCGACGGCATCCACTTCAATGCTGCAGCGCTACGTGAGATCGGCAGACGCTATGCAAGCAGATACCTTGAGCTCAAACGCTGATAACCAGGGTATATAAGCACTCCACTAGTTGGTAGAATTCAAAAAAGCACAGCAACCCAACAGGGGCAATGCCATTTTGAACTCTGCAAACCCGGAAATTATTTACAACGTAAGTAATGGTATTGCGACTCTAACTTTTAATCGGCCGCAGGCTCGCAACGCATTAACCTTTGAAATGTACGATGAACTGGCCAGCATCGCACAATCGTTAAGTACCGAAAACGAAATACATGCACTGGTAATTACCGGCGCTGGCGACAAAGCCTTTGCAGCCGGCACCGATATCTCAAGATTTCGTGATTTCAACAGCAAGGACGACGCATTAAATTATGAAAGACGTATGGACCATGTGCTGGGAAAGCTGGAATCTGTACCGATACCAACCATTGCAGCCATTCACGGAGCATGTACAGGTGGCGGTGCAGCAATCGCCGCCTGCTGCGATATACGCATTGCAGATGCAGACCTAAAATACGGATTTCCTATCGCACGAACACTGGGTAATTGTCTTTCAGTGGAAAATTTATCCAGGCTTGTCTACCTGCTGGGTGCGGGCAGAACACGTGAAATAATACTCACTGCACGACTCATCCCTGCAGATGAAGCTATCACTATAGGATTAATCAGTGAGATACACCAAAACCCGCTACAACGCGCGCTTGAAATTGCCGATGCAATGAAAAATCATGCACCATTAACCATGGCTGCTACCAAGGAAGGGCTAAGAAGACTGCGCGAGAAAGCAGCGGATATCGAAAACGACGATCTTATTATTCAGTGCTACACAAGCAATGATTTCAAAGAAGGACTATCTGCGTTTTTGGATAAACGAAAACCTCAATGGAGCGGAACGTAGGAAATACAGAGATCAGACAGGTTTTTTATAAAAAAAACAGTCGCCATAAAAACCTGCGCTGACATTTCCCTTTGTCAGTGCACATGCGCATCAGCGGTTTGGCATTTACGTAGCTGGCTTACTTTCTGGTCCAGATCTGACTTCGGCAGATAAAAGCAACACAACCAGAAACTTCTAATGTATTTGCATCTTCAACCACAATTTTTGATTTGTACCACTTTTCTTCGTCTGCGGCATAGATACGGCCACCAGAATATTTTTTATCGCTCTTCTTGTTCATGTTTTCGATGATCGATTTGCCGATGAGCGAGGTCTGGTCAGAGTTGTGTACGTCGGTAATTTTGCCGCAGATTTTTTCACCGCAATTGAAAATTTCCACCGACACCTGTTTGCCTTCGTCATTTTTTTCTGACAACCAGTTTCCAGTGATATCGGCAAAAGCTGGCAGCGATACAAAGCTCAAAGCCATAGCTACTGCAAATCCTGACAACAATTTCTCGGGAGCCTGTTTCTTCATTATGTCCACCTGTAGATCAATCCTGGCAACTGTGAAACTTCATGGTACAGCAATTCAAAGCACTCGCGCTGAATCGGACGAGAACTTGTCGCCAGTTGAGACAGAGTCAACGTATCCAGGGAGAAACTGGTTGATTTACCGGAGAAAAAAAGCGTTTTCCAGCAATCTATCTGCCCCATTATTCCGACACTTTTGCTTTGTTAGCCGGTCACTGGTGCTGAGGTCAGCGCATTGACTGCGATGACGGAAGGCAGACCAT
>CAYLZS010000321.1:0-12567 GCA_964388065.1 uncultured Granulosicoccaceae bacterium | reverse complement strand
AAGAAAGTATCGCCCATGTGCAGCACGTTGGGTTCTTTGAACAAAACTATTGAATCTCCGTCTGTATGTGACGCAGGCATGTGCATGACGGAAATGTCGTTGTCATTAAAATAAAAATTTACGTTATCTGAGAATGTCACTACCGGTAACGCTGCGTCAGGGGCAGCGGGCACTTCACGATTAAAAGTTTTTATGAACTGCGCGGTAGACATTCGGTTGCGGACATTTTCGTGCGCAACAATAACAGCACCGGCTTTGCCGAAGTTTTCATTACCACCGGTATGATCACCGTGCCAATGCGTGTTTAACACATAGCTTACCGGCTTATCGCTAAGGGAGGCGATTGCTTCCATGATCTTTTCAGATAACGGTGCAAACTGATCATCAATAATGAAAACACCATCATCACCGATGGATACGCCAATATTGCCACCAGCTCCCTGGAGCATAAAAATATTCTCACCAAGATCTGTGGTAGTTATAGAGACATCATCAAAATTTCGTTGCGCAATTGAGTTTTGACAAAGAAGCATTAATCCAGCTGCAACCAGAGCGGGTATACGGATTGTTATCACGTGTTTTCCTTAATGCGTTGTTTAACGATATTTGAAAGAAGCACCGGATCGCTTAAGCAGTGATCCGGGTGCTCTATTGCTGATTGCGCATGGAATTAAATCAGTTAACCTGACCGCTGACTCGTAGAAAGTTGGCCATGCCTTCAATGTTAAGCGGCAACCAGTTCTCGTAGTTTCCCCAGTCCTTGTAGTCGCTCATGGTCACTTCTTCTTTCAGCGCGTCGATGGATTTACCGGCGTTTAGTCCGGCCAGAACTTCTGTCTTTAAATTCTCCATATAAATTCTTACATCGGTAGCGTCTGATTTAACACCAACGTTACCGTGAGCAGGAGCAAATATGTCGAAGTCGAGTGATTCAATTTTTCGCACCTGTTCAATCCACTGGTCGATGTTTGCACCACCCATGTTTCTCCAGGGGAGACGCTTTGGAGATGCTGCGTCTGTGATAAAGGCTACGTTGGACGGTCGTACGACGACAGCAATAAGGTCTTCACCGTGGCCCGGGCCAAGCCAGGTCAGTTCGAATGTTTTGTCACCGGCTGAAAATTCGTAGTCCTGTGCAAATTTCTGAGTAACTTTAACACCGTCAATTGCAGGTGGAGCGTTAACCTGCGCGATAACAGTAGCATTCTCTGCAAGTGTTTCACCACCTGAGGCATGATCAGCATGGCTGTGGCTGTAGATGAGGTGGCTGACCGGTTTGTCAGTCAGTTTTGCTACTTCGGTTTTTATCCATGCCGCTGCGTCTGCGTTAATTGGATCAGTAACCACAGCGCCTTCGTCGGTAATTACTACCATGGAGTAGTGGAAGTTATTCTGTAGTCGGTAAACGTCTTCGGCGATTTCAGTGACTGAACGCTTTGCGTCGGTTTGGCTGAATGCGGGAGAAAATTGAAAGGTTATCAGCGGTAGAACGAGTAATGAGAGTAGCTTTTTCATCATGATAAATGCCTCGAGTTAATCCGTGAATGCGGTCCCTGGTCTGCAGGGCTGCGACCGAATCAGTATACAACTGTTCCATGATGGTTTTCTTGTGTATCGTCGCGGTACAGTCGAATGGCTTACTACGGTGGGGAGATCAGGGTAATTGACGTTTCAACTTTGTCAGGACGATGGGGATAATAGTGGGTGAGACACTAACTGTCGCTATACGTGGAATGTTAGTAGTTGAAGCGAGCAGGGGAGCCCTGATTTTAGAGCAAGCAGTGCTGCTGGTGACGTAGCTACCCGGGAATGAGAATGGAAAAAGGTGAGCACTGGAGCCTGCCCACCCCTTTCCGGGATATTGTTTCAGAATCAGATTAATGCGTTATGTAACGCCGACCGATTATTCCGCTGTGAAAAAGATATCACCGTAAGAGGCGTGTGCTTCCTTACCGGTATTATCCGAGTCGGTCATGATGGCGATTCCATCAATAGAAGTGATGTCTTTGCCAAAGACCGCTTTGAGATCTTCGCGTACGTTGCGTTTTTCGGTAACCCACTGTCCGGAGCCGTCATCAATGCCGCGAGTTGCAATCATAATAGAGTTATCAGGTTGGTACGGACTGGGCCACCTTTCACCGCGTGCCTGACTGGATGACCAGACGTAGTTGAGGGCTTTGGTTCGCCAGATCAAAGGGCCTCCGGATTTAACAACGTACAGGCGCGCCGCAAAGTCGTCACCGTTTTTTGTTTTTTCGTTGACCACTCCCAGACCCTGGTCCACTCTCCAGCTCCAGTTAACATAGGGTGTTTTGCGCAGGTCAATTTTAATCTTTTTGCCCAGTACCGATGCGCTGCCAACCGCTTTCGCTGTGAGTACTGTTTTGTTGCCCTCGTGCTGAAATCGATAATCTGTCTCACCGACGAAGGCTTTGGTTTCCCAGCCCGAGGAGTTTCCGGCTGAGAATTGACCGATATCAATTCTATTGGCAGTAGCGCTGCCGACACCGATCATCGCGATGCCGAGAAGGCTGCCGATGGCAAGTTGCGAAAATCGTTTTCCGTTGGCCAGTTTGCGGGTTCTAGTCACTTAAGGTTTTGCTCAGGTAGTTAACTTACGCATTTATGACCGAGCAGCGATTAACTGGTTGCTCACAATTCTCACAAAGGTCTCACATTTTAATCATTTACCACTAACAGGTGTCGATAGCCTGACAGAGTCGAAAGACGCTCTACCCAAAGTACTTATTTTTGCCTTGCGCAGTCGTGTGTATCTGAGGTGACGCCCTGTTCGCGAAGCGCCACTTTTTGTATTTTACCGGTCTGTGTTTTAGGCAGAGTCCGGGTCACTCTTATGTATCTGGGCAGAGCAAAAGCCGGCAGATTGCGGGCGGCGGTTTTGATCCATGTTTCGATGACTCTACTAAATTTCGGGTTGGTGAATTCCACGTTGGTGAATTCCGAATCGGCGGATTCCGGCTTAGACCCGGGTTTTAACAGCACAGCAATCATGACTTCGTCTTCCATTCCTTCGCCACCCTCTGCAGGTACCGCATACGCTGCTACTTCTGCGATGTCTTCTACCGACAGAAAAGCCTGTTCAACCTCGTAGCTTGAAATGTTTTCACCACGTCTGCGAATGCAATCCTTGATTCGATCGACAAAGACAAACTGACCGAGGTGATTGCGATAGCCTGCATCGCCAGTATGGAACCAGAAGTTGCGCCATGCTTTCAGCGTTTCTTCTGCCATTCCGGCGTAGCCTGCCATAAAGCCGTTTGCGAGTTTTGGACGAACCATAATTTCACCGGTGTCACCTGTTGCTACCGGTTCGTCAGTGTTGGGGTGGCGTATTTCAACTTCAAAATACTTATCGTAGACGTGGCCACAGGTGCCGGGCGCATGCTCATCCAGTTTACCGTAGAGAGGAATGTTCACTTCCGTCATGCCGTATAGTGGTACAACAGACTGCACGTTAAAGCGATTTCTGAAACTCTCTTCTACAACCTTTGGCAGAGGTGCTGCACCAATTACTCGCAGTGCATGGTTATTGTCTTGCGGAGATGGTTTTTGCGCTACTATAAAAGCGGCCACAGCACCGAGTGTGTTTGTGTGAGTGATGTCGTACCTGCGGATATCATTGAGCCACTCAGATGCTGAAAATCTTTCTCTTATAACAGCCTTGCACCCGACAGTTAAGCATGCGAGTAGCTGCATAAATAATCCGTTGGCGTGAAACAGCGGCAGGCAAATATAAAATGTATCGTCTGGTTGTAACTGGTAGTTATCGATTGTGCCCACTGCAAATAGCATACAATGCGCTTGCGGCATTAGCACTGCTTTGGAAGGGCCGGATGTACCTGAAGTAAACATGATGCAAGACGAATCATTGTTTTTGCACTGACAGATTTCTGAGCTTTGCAAAGCATGAGCAGTACTGCCGGCAAGTTCATCTGTTGCTAACAGGGTCACGGTAGATTGAATATCTGCTACTTCATTCAGGTATTGACTTTCGGTTACCAGGAACTGGCTTTCCGAGAGCTCGAGTTGATGTTTTAAAGAATTACCTCGCATGCTGGTGTTGATGGCAACCATAGTTGCACCAATAAAGCTCAGTCCCAGCCAGTAGCGTGTAAAGTGAATGGGGGAGTCGATCATCAGTGCTACGTTATCGCAGATTTTGACCCCGGCCGTTTTTAGCTCGGCTGCCGCCAACAGCCCTTGTTGCCTGCAGTCTTTGAACGTCCACGAGTCGCCATTGATAAATTCAATTGCGACTTTGTCTGGAAGTTGCTCTGCCTGTGCCAGTACGACGCGGGAGATAGTCCAGTGCAGCGGGTTGTCGATGTTGAAGCTGGTTGGTGCGGTCATGTGACCATTGTACTGCGTTGCGGATTCTTTGACTGATGTCTGATTACAATGAGTGACGGCGTCCGGAATTGCTAACCCGGGTATCAGCTCAGTTCGGTATGGGTTTATGAGGAGAGGTGACAGGCCGTGAAGGTGTCTGATGTTTTACAGCAGCCTGTTGTTTAACAACAGAAACGGGAATGTCTTTGCTAGCAGGTATTTTTTAAGGCGCAAAAAAAATCAGCGGAGCAATGTGCTCCGCTGATTGGCAGGCCTGCAGTGAGGGCTTTTTAGCCTTCAGCTTTTAGTTCAGAGTTGATAGTAATTTTAATAGGGCCTGTAGAGAATGCGCCAACACCAAATGCCTGGTGGTCAATCTCTGTGGTGGCTCTCATGCCAACCCATTCACCCTGGTAGTACTCAAAGTTCTTGCCTAAAGGGTGCTCGCCCTTAAGAGTCATTGTCGCCTGCAGAGTGACTGGCTTTGTTACGCCATGAATTGTCAGATCGCCGGTTACGTCCATGGTGTTGTCGCCGGTAGTGACAACTTTTGTGCTTTCGAAGGTGAGCGTGGGGTACTTTTCCACATCGAGGAAATCTGCGCTTTTCAGGTGCTTGTCCAGTGCGTCAACACCGCTGGAGAGGCTTGCTGCATCAATTTCTACACTGATGCTGGACTCTTCCAGGGTATCGGCCATGGTCAGCGTGCCGGTTGCCTTCGTGAATTCCCCGTTCTGCTCGGTAACACCGGCATGGCTCCAGCCGAACATGACTTCGGTATGGTCCTGATCGGTGACATAGGTGGTGTCTGCCAGTACCGCGCCCGGCAGTGCTGCCGACATTGCTACGGCCAAAACTCCGGCAATCCGTGTGGATACAGTATTCATTGATTTAATTCTCGCTGGTATATGTTAGTGAAAGCGCATCGGTAACGGTGGGATTGAGCCCGTGATTCGATTTAACTCCGGTGCGGATGGAAGAACTGCCTGTCCAAACCTGACAGAAAAAATCGATGCAAGTTCAGCAGATTGTTATATTTCCGACTCAACATGCCGCGTAGTGACGCACATAGATATAATATTGATGAAATATCGCAAGAACAAGCTTTTGGATCGCGTCCGGAAAATTATATCGAACTAACTGCGGGCACGTGTCTCATAACAGAGAGATGCACGATGCAGCCCCTGCTACACAGGTGCTGATTTGTTGCCGCCGGACTCGAATCGGTCATGAGCTGAATACGTAAATGTATGCAGTCTGTATCAGATAAATGAAATCCTTTGTCGGATAATCAGGCGGTAGTACCGTAAAGGCAATCACCGTGTTATATCGCACGTCAAATTTAGAGGCCACATGCTGAAGTTCAAACAAGCCGGAACACCGGTCAAAAAAAGTGCGATCGCAATGTCGATTATGCTGGGATTTCTGGTATTGGCCGGATGCGCGTCCGGTAAAACGATTCCCTTATCATCTATACCGGGAGTGTCTGCGGGCGTTATTTTTCTGCATGTGCCGGACGATGGGGGCCCTGTGATACTCACCGGCAACGTAGATCGAAGTTTTGATAAGCAACTCGTAGAAAAACACGTGCGAACAGAGTTGGGTTACGAAGAGATTTCCAACCGGATTAATATTCCTTAATTACCATTGCCGGTGCGAATTTTTGCTATATGCTCTGACAATTACTGTATGAATATCACGGTAGCGAAATGACGTCGAGCGAAAATCCGGTGAAAGTCAGTCTATACCGCTGGGCAGGAAAATGGGGTCCGTTTAAGGTATCAATTCCTTGTGGAGAGTGTTCGCTTACTGTCGATGTAATTCAGGACACGTTCGACTCAGAACTCAAAGGTATACCGGTTGTGCTGGAAACACATGACTGGCTGTCAAACTGGTGGAAGCCTCTGCCACGTGGTGGCTGGCATGCGCCAATTGTTATCGTCGAGGGTACTTTGGTCAGCCAGGGGCATGCGCTGAACCGTGGTGTTTTAACTGAAGCTATAATCGCTGCACATGTACAACGCTCTAAAAGGTCAGGCACCCATTTGTTTGGAAAAGAATCGTGCCCTCACTGCGTCAGAGCAAAAGGGTATCTTGATCAGGCCGGTATTGATTTCGAATACCATGATGTTGTTAAAGAGCCACGTGCATTGTACGAAATGCTCGGTCGGGTAAAACCTATCGTCGGCCCGAAAACACCGGTCACTGTGCCACAGATCTGGTTTGATGGTGAATATGTGGGTGGTGCGGATGAGCTTGAGAAGATTGTAAATCTTGAGGTTGAACCGAATAACGACCGTGGACAGTGTTCATTGTCACCGGTGTCTGTTAAAGCATAATGCCGGTCGTTTAAAACTATCGGACACTGACCTCGCGGCGCAGATTGCGTTGCAGTAGCAGCCGAATTGGAACTACCATACAGGTTCATCTGTGGAGAGGAATCTGATATGCGCATCATTATACCCCTGCTTGCAGTGCTCGCTTTGGCTGCTCCTGCAGCGCATGCTGCACCCTGCATGAAAATTACGCTCACCGGAACACAGGGCGGACCACCGGTGTTTCAGGGGCAGGCGGGTGCCGGGACACTGGTGCAGTACGGTGACGACGATAACAACTGCTCCGCTGTTAATCTGCAATTTGACACCGGCCGTGGCACAACACAAAGACTTTCGCAGGCGAAGACACCCGTTGGAAAATTAAACGGAATTTTCCTGACGCATATGCACTCCGATCACACCGAAGGTCTGGCTGACATGATGCAGTTAAGGTGGCATTTCGGTTCTGGCGGACCAAAGGTGGATCTCGTTTGCAGCAATGATGTTACCTCGCCTGCGGGTCATACACTGAGTTGTAAAAATTTCGCTGAGCACATAGGCGATGCGCTGATCAATTCTGGTGAAATATCACAGCGACTGGTAGAAAATAAGAAACGTCTGCCCGGTGGGCCGAAAGATCTGATTAATCTTATGGCATTCACTCCCAGTGAAGAGCCAGACACCGTGTGGTCATCTGGTGATGTCACGGTAAAGGCGATAGGCAGCCGACATATTCCGGGTCATGCGTCTTATCGAGTCGATACTCCGGCAGGCTCGGTAGTAATTGGTGGAGATGCAGGTAACGATAAACCCGCACCACCCAGAGACAGTTCGACTTCGGCACAGGTAGAGAAACTTGCAATGGGGGCGGATGTTATTGTCCATTCAACAATTCACCCGGTGATGGGACCAGATGAAAAAAGCGGCTTTCCGCCACCGATCTTTTTCAGGCAAAGCACCGCGACCGATCTGGGTGCAATGGCAGAGCGCACGGGTTCAGCTCACCTGATGTTAACGCACCTGATTCCTCCAATGAATGCAAAGCGGCAGGGGCCGTTCCCTATTCCCGGTGGTGGTGTGTCTGAAGCCGATTACAAATCCGCTGTAGAGGAAGGCGGGTTCACCGGTAATACGATTGTAGGGACCGACTTAATAAGTTTGCAGCTCCCGGCTAAGTAGCACCAGCTACGCAGGTTATGCATTCCCGGTGCAGGATTCAGATCACACGTGGTGATCTGAATCTTTCCGGTGTAATAACGATAACCTGCCTTTTTCCGGCTTGCCTGTAGGGGTACGTGGAATCGCGTTTACGATTTCCACACTGGCAGGCACCATATGCTTTGCCATTCTCTCCATACAGTAGTTCTGCAATGCCCCGGTAGTTAATGATCTATTCGGCTTAAGCACAACAAAGGCTTTTATTTCCTCCTCACCGAGCGGACTGTCGATGCCAATAACAGCGCAGTCTTCGATATCGGGGTGCGACAAAATGCCTTCCTCCACTTCAAAGCCTGAGACCATTTCACCGCGTACCCGGATTCGTTCTGCTTTACGACAGATAAAGTAAAACAAGCCGTCCTCATCAAACTTTGCAATATCACTGGTGTGAAACCAGAGGTTGCGACGGCTTTTTAAAGTTGCTTCAGGCATACCGAAGTATTCATCAGACATGATGCCGGGTTCCCTTGGACGTATAACCATTTCACCGGCACGGCCTGCGGGCAACGGATTGTCGTTGTCGTCAACAATGGCTACTTCAAACTCCGGCAAAACGATGCCTCCCGGATGATTCCATTGCGGTACTACTATCCAGCCCGCATCGGTAGATCCGTATCCTCCTCCAGGAATCAGGTGAGTATTAAAGCGTTTGTCGAACAGTTCTTTAGGAACAGGCGCCGGTGTCGCCCAGCAGCGCCATAAGCTGTGTTGTTTCTCATCAGGCTGTTCAGGTGCGGCCCACAACAGTTGCTGAACTGAGCCAAGCATTAAAAACCAGGTTACACCGAACTCTTTTACTTCAGACCAGAAATTCGACAGGCTAAAGCCGTCACGCAGGATTATATGGCCGCCTTTCATCATGATTGGCAATATGTCGTAGTAGGCGGGGCCAATATGTGACAACGGATAAGGTGAGTAGACTACATCATCTTTGGTTATTCTAAATGGCTCTATCAGGTTCTCTGCTGTGCGTATGGCATAGCGGTGAGACAGGACGCAGCCTTTTGATACACCGGTAGTGCCAGATGTAAACATAATGGCTGCGGTGGATAAATCGCTCGCGTCACTGCTTATGTGGCTGTCATTGTCTGAGAGTAGAGAGTCAAAAGGTATAATTTCGAATGTGGGAAAGAGCTGCTTTGCTTTATCTTCTCCATTAGTGACTATTAGTGTGGTTACTTTTTTTAGATCTCCGGCAATCGCTGCAATTGCATCAAAATGGTTTGATGAAGTAATCAGAATAGGTGTTTCAGTTAAATTGATCGTACGGGCAAGTGCCGGACCACGGAATGTTCTGTTGATCGATACTTCTATCGGACCTGTTTTTTTTAAAGCGTAGCTGGTGGCCAGATAGTTCGGGCTGTTCTCCAGCATAATGGCAATGTATGCAGGCAGTGTGTCGAATGTTGTTAACAGTCCGTGTGTTATTTTATTGGTTAGTGATTCGAACTGTGCATAGCTATAGCTGGTGCCGGATGGGGCCATTGTCAGAAAGGGGCGGTCAGGGTATTGTTTAGCGTAGTTGTGCAATAACTCCCCTAGTAAAGTGCCGTTTGCCATATTGCCTTTCGCTTTTTAGACTGCTTGAAAGTAACTTCCTGCAAGAGTCGCAAGGGTTACACAGTTGCGGAAAAAGGTGGAGGCATACAGCAATCATTGCCAACAGCGTGTCGCTTCTAAATAGAATATTTTGCCTGGCCTTTGAGTGGGTTTGGGAGGACACTGTGAGTAGACCTGAGGGGTGACCATCGGCTGATCTTTGCAGGCAGAAGATTTTTTCAGCCAGATAGCTTAACTCCGCATAGTGTTATGTTCAGGCCTGCGCTGTAGTCGGGTGCTGTATTCAGGCTGCCTGTGCCATTTCTCCTGGCTCATCATTAAATGGCAATTCCTGTGGTTTGGAAAATAGAAAACCCTGAGCGTAGTCAATGTTAAGTTCATCTAACATTTCCAGTGCAGCTTCGGTGTCTACAAACTCTGCCACTGTGCCTATTTGCAGAACTTTTGCTATTTCCGCCACGCTTCTCACGAGTGTCTGATCGAGTTCGCTATTGACTATCTCCTGAATAAACACGCCGTCAATCTTGATGTAATCCAATGGCAGCTCGTGTATATGAGACAGGGATGAGAAGCCGGTGCCGAAGTCATCCAGGGCAATCAAACATCCAAGTTCCTTAAGTTGGGTTAGAAAGGACAATATTTCTTTGAAGTTGACCATCGCAGCTGTTTCTGTCATCTCCAGGCAGACATATTTGTTCAGGCTTTGATTTCCTGTCAGGTGATTGATCAGAAACTCGCAAAATCTCGGATCTGCCAGAGACTCTGCCGACAGATTTATATTCATACAAAAATTACTATTGTCTTCAATCGACTGTGTCTTTAACCATTTGATTGACTGCGTGACGACCCATTGATCTATCTTCGGCATGAGATTATTTCGCTCGGCAACCGGTAGAAACAGATTCGGTGTCCAGATACCACCTTCGGGATTTTTCATCCGCAGGAGTATCTCGAAGTGGTTCTCGCCGTCTCGGTTGTTTATGCGGACGATTGATTGTTGAAACAGCACAAAGGTGTCATCGTCAATCGCTTTATTGATTCGGGATATCCAGATTGCCTCTTCCTTAAACAGGTGAAAGTCGTCATCTGTTTCCGAGTACACTCTGACCTGATTCCTGCCAGCATGTTTTGCTTTCATGCAGCAGGAGTCTGCAGCCAGGGCCATGGCTTCTGGGTTATCCAGTGTTTTTGATACAGATGCAACACCGATACTTATCCCAACTGTGTAGCTAACCTGGTTCCAGTGGAAAGTGTATGCTCCGATAGCTAGTCTAATGTTTTCAGCTACCTCTCCTACAATATTTGGGTCTGTTGATTTAATGATTGCTGCAAACTCATCGCCTCCCAGTCTTGCAGCTGTACCTTTGTCACCTACCTGTCTTTTTATGATTTTGGCGAAAATGTTCAGGAGTGCATCACCCGCCGCGTGACCTCCGCCATCATTAACAAGTTTGAATTTGTCGAGATCCATGATCAACAGTGAAAACTCTTCACCGTCACTTTTGTATTTATCGACACTGAGTTCCAGTTGTGTATCCAGCTCTCGTCTATTGTGCAAGCCAGTAAGTACATCATGAGTCGCCTGGTATTTTAATTCTGCCGCTAATTCCTTTTCTTTTGTTATATCCGCGATGGTTCCGCGCAGACCGATAAACTTGCCTTTGGCATCAAGGCAGGTTGATGCGACTATACGTACATATATCGGCGAGCTGTCGCTATTTGAATTTGGATATATCTTGCCTTCCCATTTTCCTTGCTGTGCAAGTGACCCTGGAATGTTAGTGGAATAAGGAACGGAGTCACCAAGAGTTGACAAAACTCTTCTATACGAGTGACCAATAATCTGATCTGAGCTTAAAGACAGAACACGCTTTACATCGCCACTGAAATAAGTGAATTTAAATCGATTGTCTATTTCCCAGAAACAGTCAGCACCGAGATTTGCGAAATCTTCAAATCTTTCGGTCACATTATTCTTGTCGTTCTCTGTATGAATCAAATTGTATCGCAAAAGATCGAATGATCGGTGTACGCTACCCAGTTCATCGGATCTGTTTAAGTCTTTTAAGATTGATTTAGCGCTGCGAATACCACGTTTTTCTCCGCTTATCAAAACATTGTTTAACCGTTGTAATGGATTGATTAGTAACGGAGTGAGTATAAGAAGACACGCGCCGGTGACAAACAGACTAATCAAAATCACCATGCCGACAATCCGTTTGACATAGCTCGTCATATACTGCTTTATCCAGGACGCATCGATCTGCAAGCGAATTTTGTCGGAGCCTTGATCAGGTATTTCTCTCGAAGTCGTACTTAGGTAGATACTTGAGCTGTGATCATATTGTCCCGGTTCGTTGGCAGGTAACTGTAGGATGATTTTGTCTGTCAAGCCCCGGTTGGCAACAATGCCTGTTGGCGATTCATAGATATAACCGGTAACTGAAAAATTTTCTGTGCTATTTCGGGAGCTCAGTAAATGGTCGAGTTGTGGTAGCGGATTTTCGAGGTCAAGTAGCGAAGTTAATGTGGTGACTGATTCGTCAAGCCTTGTTATTAGTCGTTCGCGTTCTGTGCTCCAGGAATAAATAAGAAGAAGTAGTTCGATACATAAGATGCTGGCAAAAACACCGGCTGTAATTCGCCAGAAAATCGGTGATTTTAAATTTACAAACTTGTTTTGAATTAGTGTTTTCATACAGCGGTTACTATCGGGTATATCTCTATTAGGCATTGGCGAAACGACCAGGATTTTAGTGATAACAGCAATCTGGATTTCCGAGGTTTCGTTTGGGAATATAGTCCTACACTGTTGATCTGTGGCTGACTTCGTTGTTTCTGGTCCGGGGGGTTCAAACATTGTGACGAACGCCCGAAAGCTATGTTTTTTTAGAGATATAAACTAATACTAAAGAGATATTGGATTCCATAGAGTTGTAGGATTTATCGATTGGCAAAGGTTACAACACAAGCCCCGAATTGTCGCTAGGCAGACTTACACCGGTGTTATGGCTATCAAAAAAATTAGTGATGGTGTTGAAATTTCAGGTTCACTAAGTCAGGACGGAAGTGTTCTGAGTAACTTCAGTATTGTTGATGAAGGCAGTGATACTAACAACATTGG
>CAYLZS010000320.1:0-2850 GCA_964388065.1 uncultured Granulosicoccaceae bacterium | reverse complement strand
ATATGTGAGTGATTGTTGCAGTCAGATAATGTCAATTTCCTCAAAGCGAACACTCGATCTTTTCGCGAATTCGCGATGACTTGAATTCGCGATGACTTGAATTCGCGCTGTATTGCAGGAATAAACAAACCTAGGAGTCTGCGCGGCAGAAGCTCTGCTACTGCGAACGCGCCACAGCGGTGCGTTTTAATCGATCATTTTCGTTACGTATGAACAACTATGCGCCTCAAATGATCGTTAAAACGCCCTCGCTGGGGCACTTTCTCGCTACGCAGATTTCTGCCGCGCAGACTCCTAGCCAAAATAAAAACGATTCATGACAATTCTACCGCTGAACTACATCGAAGCACTCTCCATCGGACAACGGTTGGCGGCAACATAGTGCGCTCCGCCGGAGAGTGAGTCATGCGCTGGTTGCCGGGACTAATCCGTTTCATTGTAGCGATCTATCTTCTGCCGGTAGGCTGCATGTTTACCATGCATGGCATTACTGACGACAATAAGTCGTGGTGGGAATTACGCCGTGACAGCAGCGAACAAGCTCCGACAGCGGAAGCTGATGATGAGGCAATCATACAAGTCTATGCCGCCAGAGCAGCTCGATGGCGTGGCTCACTTGGCGTACATACCTGGATAGCTACGAAACGTCGCTCTGAAAAACAGTACACACGAATGGAGGTCATAGGCTACTCAGTTTTTCGTGGCGGTGAAGCAGTCAGAATACGAACCGGTTCGCCTGACAATTACTGGTTTGGCAATCGCCCCAAATTGCTTAGAGATATCCGTGGTACAGAGAAAGTAGAAGCACTGATAGAACGTCTATATGAAGCCGCGAATTCCTATCCTTACAACAGTGTTTATAATATATGGCCGGGACCAAACAGTAATACATTTACCGCATATCTCGCTCGCGCTGTACCTGAGATGCGACTCGATCTGCCACCGACTGCAATTGGCAAGGACTATGTACCACTAAATCAGCTCGTCTCAAAAAGTCCCTCAGGAACTGGCGTGCAAATTTCCTTCAAAGGTTACGCAGGACTGTTATTCGGACTTGAGGAAGGCCTGGAACTCAATGTACTCGGATTTACAGCCGGCATTGATTTGTTTCCACCAGCTGTAAAGCTTCCGTCTGCAGGACGTATCGGTTTTTCTGATTATCGATACTTTACTGAATCTGACCTTACAGCCCACTGATTCCTCAACACAATCGTGTAGTACAAAGTATTGTTTCGGATTCGCCAATCAATGAAGGTGAATTAAGAGGTGAAAGTTAGTGATCTATACAATGAATTGCATGGACATCCAGCTTAAATTGTAATTTTAAAAGACAACTTCGAGCATGAGAAATACATCTCTAAACGCTTAGTATGATTGTTCTGTTATCTTCCTGTTACCTTCTTGTTATCTATTCAGTTGCGATCTAACCGCGTTTCTTTAGATGATCCTTCTTCGATATCTATATCCATTAGTGCATCAATGGATACTGATTTATTTTTTTCAATATTTTTATATCTTACACACGGAATAATTTCCGTATTGTGGTGTTGTTATATAAAGCACTACCGTCTGATCAAATTATAGATAAGTGATTACAACAATTCGTTCCGATGGTGGATTACCAGGAGTAACTGGCTGAGGCTACAAATCACCCGCGCGGTAGCGTGTAGCCACATGACAATAAAGTGTCTTACTCCGAAAACACTGCGTAATACAACAGTAATTAATTCGATAAGATTATTTAAATTTGGTGGAGTGATAATCAGATGAATACGATAGCATTTTATGCATTTGTAATTTTATTTGGCTGGTACCTGGCCGGTGAAGTGTTCGGAGAACAGTCATATCCGGAATCCAACTCCAATGTACACACTGCAGCGTATATTGAGGCTCCAGAGCTGACGAAAGAGCGTATCGATTTGCTTAAACGAATCGCAGGAGCGTCAAACGAAGATAAATTTACTTCGGCCAGTACTACAGTCGTTAGTAGCGATACTGACAATGTACCCACTTCATTTAATGACATTGTTACAATACCCGCCGGCTCCAGATCTGTGAAAAGCGAACGGGTACGGACGAACAGCTCAGAATGGGAGAGCTATAATACTACTAACGAATACAGTGGTACAAAGGAAGGATCAGCCTCCTCTGCCTGGACAATTCTTTCACCATCTCTCAATTGGACCGACGACAGTATTCAGGCCACATTAACGGCTAGTTGCAACGACGAAGGTGAAAAAACTTTGTCCTTAAGAATGCTTTCTACCTACCCGATTTCTGATGCTGGCACAGTGAAAGGACTGATAAGATGGGATTCTTCCAACCCATACGAAGCACCATTTGTTTATGATCCGGAATTGAATGCTCTGCGCCTGCAATCCGGGTTTGAAGATTCACTCTCACTGATAAGAGACGGCAATAACGTAACCATCCAAATACCCTGGTATGACGATCATCAGGCAGTTTTTGAGTTTTCGCTAAAAGGATCATCCCGAGCGGTAAACACGGCCTTCGACTACTGCGCTCAATGATTTAAATTTTCTAATTTCAAAAAAACAAATTGCGTGGACTCACCACAAATTGTAGATGCCATGACAGCTCTAACTGCTACAACTTCTGTAGTCGATCCAGCTCAGCTTTCAAAGATGCATTTTCTGCGATCAGCTCCTTTAGTTGAGATTGAAGTAAAGCATTAACTTTGTTTATGTTGATCAGTTGCGGGATATATTGAGGACAGTTCCAGTCGATAGCGACTACGTCGATTGTGGCAATCCTTTCGGCTTTAGCCTGACCGCTGGTCAAAAGGTTTTCGCACAGATCGGGTTCCGCATCACTGGCGTGTTGCATAGT
>CAYLZS010000319.1:0-7733 GCA_964388065.1 uncultured Granulosicoccaceae bacterium | reverse complement strand
ATCGGTATCTATTTTCACCTTGGCACCGCAGTAGCTGAAAATACCTTCGGTAACCACTGTTACCATGTCTACGCTTTTAGTTGCACCTTCCCTCTTGCTCGCAACAATAAACGGGGCGGGCTTGTAGTCCGGGTAAGTGGTGCCGGCACCGATGGCCGTTACAAATTTATCGGCTGAGGTAAATTTATCAGCTGAGGTGAATTTATCAGCGGAAGTGAGTGCGTTACCGTTCCAGTCTTCCTGACTGACAAAAGGTACGATCTGCGCGCCATCTACTGACGTGCGACGATCAAGAATAGTTAACGGGTCAAGACGAACCAGCTGACCGCTTTCATTTGCATACCGATCGCATGCCCCCACCCGGCCCTGGGCTATAAAACACATCACAGGGCAAGCGTCACATCTGATTTTTTCTGATCCGGTCTTACCTTCGCTCAATGCAGTAACATCTCCAATGCATATTGCCCAGCCAGTCCGGCAGGACTGTCCGTCAATACTACAAGTATCTGTTTACTCGTTAGCATACTAACGATATTAGGATCATTCATCACTTGTCGTCAAGTGATTTCAGTTGCATCCTGAGTAGCACAGTGCAACTGACGCAATTGTTAGTATACAAATGAATATGTTACAGTGCTCCATACTAGGCAACTGCGGTACCACGACATACACATGACGCCTTAGGCCATAGTCCGGTGCGGTGGAATCGCACTAAAATACGGGACAAAATTCAACAGAAACCTGTGGTAAAAACTGCAAGCTAACCACACAGCCAATCGATCGAAATTTCATAATGACTGAATTCCAGAATCCCATCGCGCAACAAATAATCCGGTACTCCTGAGGGAGAGTACTTTTGACACTGTTTGCTCAACCAGAGTCAACTCGGGAAGCACTGGCTTTGCTGGCAGGGAAAGAATGGACGCTGTTGGCTGGTGGCACAGATTTCTACCCATCCCTTGGCAATAAACAACCTGCCGGTAATGTGCTTGATTTATCCAGACTCAGTGAATTACGTGCCATCCGGGACAATCAGGATCACTGGCACATTGGTGCATTGACCACCTGGACCGATATCATCAAATCCGGTTTACCTGCATCATTTGATGCATTGAAACTTGCAGCTAAAGAAGTAGGCTCTGCACAGATTCAAAACCGCGGCACGGTAGTGGGTAATATATGCAATGCATCACCAGCTGCAGATGGCATCCCCGCACTGCTATGTCTCGACGCGATTGTTAGAAGTGCCACATCGTCCGGCACCAGAGACACACCGTTAAAAGATTTTGTTGTTGGCAACAGAAAAACAATACTAGAACCCGGAGAAATGGTTGTAGAGGTGCTCATTCCAAAAGCCTCCGCAACCGGCCGATCCACGTTTATCAAGCTTGGAGCACGCAGATACCTTGTAATCTCTATTGCCATGTGCGCAGCAAGAATCAGCGTTGACAAAAACAACGTTATAGATTCAGCGTCACTCAGTATGGGCTCTTGCTCTGTAGTAGCAATACGCCTGCATAAACTGGAGCAGGCGCTTATCGGTCAGACGCTCTCACCAGAATTGTGCAATACAGTGCAGCCACAGCATTTTAAAGAGTTGTCGCCAATAGACGATGTTCGTAGCAGTGCCATGTATCGGCTTGATGCCGCCGCAGAACTGGTAAAAAGAACATTGGCCACTCTGGTCCATACTCCGAAAAATACCTCATGACGCAGCCTGTCTCAATTTCACTTACGATCAACCGTACACCTGTAACCCTGAAGGTGAACCCCACAGATCGCCTTTCGAAAGTGCTGCGCGACGACCTCGGCCACACCGATACCAAAGTAGGATGCGACGCAGGTGACTGCGGCGCATGCACAGTATTGATAGACGGCGAGCCTTCCTGCGCATGTCTGGTGGCAGCCGCACAGGTCAATAACGCAAGTATCGACACAGTGTCCGGACTATCAGACAACGGAACGCTAAGCCAGTTGCAACAAAGCTTCCTGCACCATGGAGCCGCTCAGTGTGGTATTTGCACTCCCGGTATGCTCATGTCTGCCAGCGCACTTCTCAATACCAATCCAACGCCATCAAAATCAGACGTTGAAGACGCACTTAGCGGTGTATTGTGCCGCTGTACGGGTTACAGAAAAATTGTCGATGCAGTAGTTAATGTCAATCAGTTTAAAGACGAATCAGTAACTCCTGAAGTGGGTTGCTCGATAGGGTCACCGGTTCGTCACCTTGATGGCAATGGAAAAGTAACCGGAGCATTGAATTTTGGAGCAGACGAATTTCCCGCCGAGTGTCTGTTTGTACAAGTCATACGCAGTCCATATCATCATGCGAACTTCACACTTAATGGCAGTCAGGAGTTACTCGATACACACGAAGGACTGGAACTTATACTGAGCGCTAAAGATATACCCGGACGCAACTGTTTTGGCGTGATTCCACAATTTGCCGATCAACCTGTTTTTGCCGAACAAACCGTGCGCTTTCGCGGTGAAGCAGTAGCCGCCATTGTTGGCACTGCTGAAGCACTGGATAAACTTACTGAAGATGATCTGCCAGTTCAATGGGAAGTACTACCGCATTCCCTGCTCCCGTCAGAAGCAGCTGTACATAGCGTTACCCCCGTCCATCAACAGAGACCGAATAATCTATTGGTAGAAGGCAATGTTACCTGCGGTGATGCATCACTGGCCCTGGAGCGAGCAGCATTCAAGGTCACCACAAGCATCACAACACCGTTCATAGAACACGCCTACATTGAACCTGAAGCGGGTTACTGTATACGCAAAGCAGACCGACTGGAATTGCACGGCTGCACACAAGCCGCTCAGATGGATCGCGAGTCAATTGCAGAAATTATGAACCTGTCAGTTGAATCGGTACGTGTCATGCCATCTGCCTGCGGTGGCGGCTTTGGCTCAAAGCTCGATCTGTCGTTTCAACCGTATATTGCCCTCGCTGCATGGCTACTCGACAAACCCGTTGGTATCACCTACTCACGCGGTGATTCCATGCGCTCGACAACAAAACGCCATCCATCAGAAATTAATCTAACTGTTGGCTGTGATGCCAATGGAATTCTCAGCGGCTTTGATTTCAAAGGCACATTCAACACTGGCGCTTACGCAAGCTGGGGTCCGACTGTTGCTAACCGTGTTCCGGTACATGCATCAGGTCCCTACTTCACACCGGACTATCGCGCCAAAAGTATTGCCATCCATACGAACACACCACCTTCTGGAGCTTTCCGAGGATTTGGAGTGCCGCAATCGGCAGTCGCACAAGAAACAGCTTTTGATCAACTGGCAGATTTGGCAGGTATTGACCGGCTCGAATTTCGATTAAAAAATGCACTTCGCAACGAACAGAAAACAGTCACCGGACAAACCTTCAGTACAGGTGTCGGTATTGTTGAATGTTTGCAGGCACTGCTGCAGCACTGGGATACGGCGAACAGTAAAGCGCAAATTTTTAACCAGAGCGAGTCTGCCGGTAACTTACGCAAAGGTGTCGGCATAGGTACTTGCTGGTATGGATGTGGTAACACTTCCCTGCCCAACCCGTCGACCATAAGAATGGGTATTACCCCGGATGGATCTCTGATACTACACCAGGGGGCGATGGACATAGGTCAGGGTTCAAACACCGTCATTACACAAATCGCTGCCGATGCACTGGGTGTACCTGTTCATTGTATAATTATAATCGATGGCGATACGGATCTTACTCCCGACTGCGGAAAAACATCTGCATCAAGGCAAACGTATGTGACCGGCATGGCCGCCAAACTCTCTGCAGAAGCGCTGCGCAAAGATCTGCTGCGGCTGGCCAATATCTCAACAGATGCAACGATAGAAATCATTGGCTCAACAGTTGAGTTAAAAGACCATTCTCAAACCGCAATAATCGATCTTGCCAGACTTCCACCAAATGAGTTTGGCTACGCCGTTATGTCTGAAGAAAGTTACGATCCACCAACCGAACCACTGGACGAACACGGTCAGGGCAAGCCCTACGCGGTCTATGGCTATGGCGCACAACTGATGGAGCTCACCGTCGACACTGCACTAGGCACAGTCAAACTTGATCGAGTTACCGCAGCACACGACGTTGGACGTGCTATTAACCCTTTATTGGTGGAGGCGCAAATCGAGGGTGGAATAGCGCAGGGCATTGGCATGGCATTAATGGAAGAATACCTGCCCGGCAAAACCGAGAATCTGCACGACTACCTGATTCCAACCATCGGCGACATGCCGGAGTTTAATAACATCATTGTAGAAGTCACTGACGCTGAAGGCCCCTACGGTGCCAAAGGGCTCGGAGAGCATGTACTCATACCTACCGCTCCGGCAATTCTCAATGCTATCAGGGATGCAACAGGTGCTAGTGTTACCGACCTTCCCTGCACTCCGGGTAAAGTTCGGGCAGCAATATTAAACAGAACATAAAATATAATGTTACGTTGAGCAGAGCCAACTCAAATATGCTCCGCATAACTGGAAACTTCAAACGGACTGACTTCATCCAGAAAGCGTGCAAGTTCCTGCCGCTTTAACTGAACGAATAAGTCGCGCAGTTGCTGGCTAAATATCTCGGGCATCAAAGCACCTGATTCAAAAGCTGCAATGGCAGCTGACCACTGATCCGGCAACTGAGGTAAATCAGCTTCGTAGCAGTTGCCATCAATCGGAGCTGCAGGCACCATCGATTTTTCTATTCCAATCAGTGCTGCACCCAATACCGCCGCCATCAGAAGATATGGATTGGCGTCAGCACCTGCTACGCGATGTTCAATACGGCGCGCGCTGGATGTTCCACCGGGAATGCGGATCGCGGCAGTACGGTTTTCATAACCCCAGCCTGCCGATGTAGGTGCGTGGCTGTTGTAGCGCAGGCGACGATAACTATTAAAGTGCGGTGCAAAAACCAGTGTGCTTTCTGCCATTGCAGCCAACATACCGGCAACCGCAGACCTGAGCACATCAGAGCCGTCTTCAGCGCCGTTATCAAATACGTTATGTCCGTCAGAATTGAGCAGCGAAAAATGCAGATGCATACCGCTGCCAGCCGAGTGTCCGTCGGGCTTTGCCATAAAGTTTGCAACAAAGCCGTGGGTACGAGCAAAGCCTTTTACTATTCGCTTGAAAAATACCGCGTCGTCGGCTGCCATCAAAGCATCATCGCGATGCAGAAGATTAATTTCAAACTGTCCTGGCCCACACTCAGAGATCGCTGCATCTGCGGGAATTCCCTGATCCGCACAAGTGGCATAGATAGCATCAAGTAGTGGTGCAACTGCATCAAGCTGTTGCAGTGACAATATTCCTTCTGTTGTAAAACCCGAACTTTCATTGTTTAGCGGCGTGAGATAAAACTCAAGCTCAGTAGCCACAACCGGTGTCAGGTTTTTCTGTTTATAGCGTTGAGTAATTTGCGCCAGTGCCTGCCGCGGATCAACCTCGTTCGGATTCCCTGCTTCGTTAAACATCCACACAGGTACTGAACCTGCGTTTAGCCCGAGCCACGGCGCGCTCAACAATTTGTCTCTTATCGGGTGGCAAATACCATCGCCATCTCCAGTGGCAAAGATCATTTTGCTGGTTTCTATATCACGACCCCAAATATCGACAGTTGGCACAGACAGAGGCATTCGTATTGCACCCTGCAGAGCTTTATCAAGCTGAGATATTGGAATGCGCTTACCACGTGCAACGCCGTTCAGGTCGCACAGTGCAACATGAATCGCTGCACTGTCAGCACTTTGTTTTTTGGACGGAGCGGGAGTCATGTATTGGATTTTTCCAGAAGACAGGCTCAGTTGCAGCAGGTACTCAACACGAGTTTTTATCTGTTTAATTAAAAACAGACTGTTACTCAACAGACTTACTGCAACACAGTCCCTTCCTATTAATACATGTTATGCAGATACAGGTTAAGAGACAGCTTTTATATCACGTCGCTTTTAAAGACCAGCATTTTCTCACGAGTCATTTCGTGCATTGAATACTGTATTCCACCCATGCCAACACCTGATGCATCCCGACCACCAAACGGCATCCAGTCAACCCGGAAAGCGGTGTGATCGTTAACCATAACGGCTGTTGCATTGAGTTTTTTTGATGTATCCAGCGCATCAGTCAGATCGTTGGTGTAAATCGCAGCCTGAAACGCTACTTCCAGTGAATTTGCTTTTTTAATTGCATCATCCTTGTTTGTGTAACTGTAGACACACACAACGGGACCAAAAATTTCTTTTTTAGATACAATTGCATCATCGGGCGGATTTAATATCACCGTTGGTTCATAACACGTATCGGAGATTTTCTTTCCACCACAAAGAATCTCGGCACCGGATTCTCGGGCCTGCTCAACCCATTCTGCAACACGATCAACTTCTCGTGGCAGTATGAGTGGTCCGACCTCGGTAGCAGGATCCATTTGATCACCTACTTTGAGCTTTTTTGCTCCCTCAGTAAGTTTAGTTGCAAACTCCTTACAAAGACTCTCCGGCACATAAACACGTTGCACCGAAACACAGACCTGCCCGGCATGATAAAACCCGCCTTTTAAAACACTCTCAAGCATTGGATCGAGATCTGCTGATTTATCTACAATGACCGGTGCCGCACCACCATGTTCAAGTGCACACCGAGCACCTGGCGCGAGCTTTGAGCGCAGCATCCAGCCGACTTTGCCGGAGCCAATAAAAGAGAAAAAATTAACTCGTTCATCACTGACCAGTTTTTCGGCATCTTCGTTCTCGACAACAAGCGCCTGACACCAGCCCTCTGGCAATCCTGCCTCGTGCAGTATCTCTACAAAGCGCAGGCAGGAAAGTGGAGTTGTCTGAGCGGGTTTGATAATTACCGGCGCACCAACCGCAATAGCGGGCACAGTCTGGTGGATTATCAGATTTAACGGGTGGTTAAACGCACTGATTGAGGACACCACACCAATAGGTTCACGACGAGTGAATGCCATTCGGTTCGCAGATGACCGGGTATGACCCATCGGTATCTCTTCACCACAGTTTTGTGGCAGGTGCTCTATAGCAAGCTTAACTCCGTTAATTGCCCGGTGTACTTCTACTTCTGAGTCTACATAAGGCTTGCCACCTTCCGATGCTGCCAGCTCGGTTAACTCTTTTACCTGAGATTCCATGATAGCCATGGCACGTTCAAGAATTTCAACGCGCTCGTAAGCAGGAATCCACTGTGACTGGTCATTGAACAATGCATGAGCTTTTGCCAGTGCACGCTCTACATCGTCAGCTGTGTTAACCGGGATCTCACGAATGAGTTCGCCGTTGTAGGGATTATTTACGCTTAACATAGGTCGATACCGAGGGTTATACGATGCAGGCGCTTTCCTGAATTAACACATTCAGAATTGAATGATTCAAAGAGTAATCAATCGGCAGATCAATCACATGAACACCCTTGCTGTTCAGTGAAGTCTCCAGTATCTCCTGGAAGTTCTCATAGCTCTCTGCTCTGTGACCAATCGCACCAAAGCTGTTGGCGTACTCAACCAGATCAGGATTGTTAAAGTCGAGACCAAAATTTTCAAAGCCAACACCTTCCTGCTTCCACTTGATCATGCCGTAGGCACTGTCATTAAGGATGATCACCACAAGATCCAGTTCCATTCTGACTGCGGTTTCCAGCTCCTGCGAGTTCATTAAGAATCCGCCGTCGCCATTTACTGATACTACTTTGCACTCAGGGTG
>CAYLZS010000318.1:0-2289 GCA_964388065.1 uncultured Granulosicoccaceae bacterium | reverse complement strand
CATCACTGACATCCGGCACATTAAGACTAGGATCTGACGAGGCTTCAGCGACCGCCTACAGTACAACAAACAACATTATCAACGGCTCGATAAACGCCTACTGGACACCGGATACGAACGCTAACGGTGTCCTTGATGCTTTTAATATAGTCGCCGTAGACGACCAGGCCGTGAGGTCGGCACCAGATGTTCCGGTGACCATTGACGTGTTAAGTGTAAATGACGCTCCGCAGGGTATTGATGCAATGTTCACTGTAAGTGAATACAGCAGTCACAGCTTCAGTGCGGGAGATTTTTTATATACGGATATCGAGAGTGATAACCGAGCTACAGTAACAATAACCTCTCTGCCAACTGTCGGAACATTGATGTTATCAACAAGTCCGGTCGCCGCAGGTGAAGTGATCAATGCGGGGCAACTGCAGCACTTAAATTATCAATTGGGTTCGGCAGATATTCATACCAGTGCAAACTTTAAATTTCTTATACAAGATACCGGAGGCACAGAAAATGGTGGTGTCGATAGAGATTCGACCGAAAATACAATTACGCTAAATATTCTTAATGTCAATCTCGCACCACAAGGTACGGATAAAACATTTGCAATCAACGAAGATACAAGCCATACGTTTAGCGATGCAGACTTTGGATTCATCGATACAGACCTCAACAACTTTTCAGCGGTAGAAGTCACCACACTGCCAGCTAATGGCAGCCTGACACTGTCGGACTCTCCTGTTATTGCCGGGCAGTCTGTGCCGACCGCTGACATCGGTAATCTTGTATTCGCACCTGCAGCAAATGCTCACGGTACAGCGTACACAAGTTTTACATTTAGAGTACAGGATGACGGTGGTACCGATAACAGCGGATCAGATACAGACCTGGTTGAAAACACCATTACCTTTGACGTACTCAGTGTCAATGATGCCCCGGAGGGTACAGATGTAACCCTGGCTGTTCGCGAGCACGATAGTTATAACTTTACAGCTGCGGATTTTGCTTATACGGATATCGAAGCAGATAATCGAGCCACAGTGACGATCAAATCACTGCCTTTAGTTGGAACCTTGTTTCTTGACGGCAATGCTGTCAATACCGGGCAAGTGATCAATGCCGGGCAACTGGTTAATTTACAGTATCAACTCGGTTCTGCAGACAGCACTACCAGTACGCAATTTGATTTTCAGATACAGGACACTGGTGGTACGGCAAACGGAGGTATTGATACAGATTCTACTGACACTACCATCACGCTAAACATATTGAACGTTAATCTTGCGCCAGAGGGCGCTGACAACACAATTCCCCTCCTTGAGGATGCAAGCTATCTATTCAGCGCTGCTGACTTTGGCTTCACCGATCCGGATGTCGACACCTTTACAGCGGTGGAAATTGAATTACTACCTGCAAACGGCAGCCTGATGTTATCCGGGAATCCGGTTGCTGCAGGTCAACTGATACCAGTCACTGATATCAATGCACTTGCATTTGCTCCGGCGGCCAATGCAAATGGTACAGAGAGCTTTACCTTTAAAGTTCAGGACGATGGTGGTGTTGCCAATGGTGGCTCAGACACTGACCCGGTAGCGAATACCATTACTCTGGATATTGCCTCGATTAACGATGCTCCTTCCGGCACAGATGCTACTTTCGAAGTTGATGAAAACGGTGTACATAACTTCAGTGCTGCAGACTTCGGTTTTTCCGATACCGATCCGGATAATTTTGCTACGGTCCAAATAGTCTCCCTGCCTTCTGTCGGTACCCTGATCTTTTCCGGGACTCCGGTATCGATTGGTCAGTCTATCAATGCAGGCTCAATACCGAATCTCGAGTACCACCCCGGCTCCAATCCGGGTGCCAATGGCGACACAAGCTTCGATTTTCTGGTGCAGGATACAGGTGGCATCGCTAATGGTGGAGTCGATACCGATCCAACCAGCAACAAAATTACCTTTAACCTGAATGACGTTAACAATGCACCACAGGGTACTGACAACAATTTTGTCATTAACGAAGATACCAGCCATACTTTTGCCGCAGGAGATTTCGGCTTCAGTGATGTGGATTCACATAGCTTGGCGGCTATTGAGATTGTCTCGCTTCCCGCCAACGGCAGCCTGAACTTATCGGGAAATAGTGTCGCAGCTGGACAAAGCATCATTGCAGCAGACCTGACTAATCTTACCTTTACACCAGTACCAAACACCAATGGTGCTGCCTACGCAGACTTTGCATTCAAAGTTCAGGATGACGGTGGGACCGCAAACGCAGGGTCAGATACTG
>CAYLZS010000317.1:0-8272 GCA_964388065.1 uncultured Granulosicoccaceae bacterium | reverse complement strand
ACATTTGGCGAGGTAGTAGCGAACGACCAAATCGACTTCCAGGTTGGCAACTCGCAAATACATGCGCTCTTGGGTGAAAACGGTGCCGGCAAGTCTACCCTGATGAAAATCATCTGCGGTCTCCAGCAGCCCGACACCGGTGAAATATTCTGGAAAGGAACCCGCAGCACAATCGCCAGTCCCAAAGCAGCGCGTGCCATTGGCATCGGTATGGTGCATCAGCACTTTGCATTGTTCGAAGGCCTGAGCGTCACTGAAAATATCGCCTTCAGTATTGACGGAGCAGTACAAGGCAAAGCGCTTGAAAATCAGATAATGGAACTGGCTGAACGCTACAGACTCGATGTTGAGCCGAGGAAATCTGTTTTCGAACTCTCTGCAGGTGAAAAGCAACGCATCGAAATATTGCGTGCGCTGTTACTCAACCCGGAACTACTGATTCTTGACGAACCCACCTCGGTACTGACCCCGCAGGAAGCCGATCAGTTATTCAATACACTACGTGAACTCGCATCCAACGGACACGGCATTGTATTTATCAGTCATAAGCTAAAAGAAGTTAAAGCCCTGTGCGATAGTGCAACTGTATTGCGTGGTGGACGCGTAGTCGGTACTTTCGACCCACGCACTCAAAGTACAGAATCAATTGCCGAGCTCATGCTTGGCAGTCGCGACATCAGCACACGCAGGCAATTAAGACATATTGGCGATCAGCGTTTAAAAGTCACTAACCTTGTTCTTACCGAAAATGAACAGACTCTGCGAATAAAAGACATGCAAGTGCATGCCGGTGAAATTTTTGGCATTGCAGGTGTAGCCGGCAACGGACAGGAACTACTGTATGCAGCCCTAAGTGGTGAAACAACCACTCCAGACAATTCTGCCATTGAGATAAACAACCAGCCCACAGGATTGCTCAGCCCGAATCAAAGGCGAGCGAACGGCGCGATGTTTGTACCTGAAGAGAGACTTGGTCACGCAGCTGTGCCACAACTTAATCTGCACGAAAATGTTTTGCTAACTAATGTGTCGAATCGCGATGCAAGTAAAAATGGCGTGGTTAACAGTCGCTATCTGTCCAATAAAGTACACGAAATCACAGAGCAGTTTGATGTTCGCCATGCAGGCAGCAAGCTGGCTGCGCGCAATCTCTCGGGTGGTAATCTGCAAAAGTTTGTTGTCGGCAGAGAAATTAACAAGCTCCCGTCAGTACTGATTATCAATCAGCCCACCTGGGGAGTTGATGCGGTATCCGCTATGCGCATACGAGAGTCCCTTTTAACCCTTGCGGGCAGTGGTTCGGCAATTGTTGTGATCAGTCAGGACCTCGATGAATTACTCGAAATTTCAGATCAGCTGGCGGTTCTGCACCATGGGTCATTAAGCACTGCAAAAAGTGTTGATGCATGGAACATCGAACAACTCGGCCTGGCAATGACTGGCAGTGTTTCCGATCCTGCCATGTCGGATCCGGCAACTGATCACCAAAACGGATTCGCATGATTCAACTGGAACCCAGAAAGCACACAACATTCTGGACGAGTCTGCGCTCTATCCTGTTGGCTTTAATAATTACAGCGTTGTTTTCAGTCGCCGTATTGTTTGTGATGAGTGACAGACCCGTTGATGCCATCTGGCAAATGATGACTTTTCCATGGCAGGGCAGACGCTTCGAAGTGCAAATGGGTTTGGTACTCCAGCAGGCAGCGTATCTGGCGTGTATCGCCATCGGGTTATCTGTCGGCTACCGCGCCAACATCTGGAACATCGGTGCAGAGGGTCAATTCGCGTTCGGTTCTATTGGTGCCTATACGGTGTACCTGCTGTTGGGCAGCCCCGATTCCAGCTGGGCGTTTCCGGTACTGTTGCTGGCCGGCATCATTGGCGGGTGCCTGTGGGCCATGATACCTGCGTTTTTAAGAGTCACCTGCAACACCAATGAACTACTCACTTCACTGATGCTGGTCTACGTCGCTTCGCACTTTCTAACCTACCTGTGCATAGGTCCGTTAAAAGGTGATCCAAAGGCAGGACAGGCAGAGACCTACCCGCTGGCCGAGAGTGTACAAGCGTCAAAACTGATTGCAGGTACAGAGCTTCACACCGGTTTAATTGTCCTGTTCGTCGCCTTCCTGTTACTGGCGGCTCTGTTACTGTTTACCTTGCTCGGCTACAGACTAAAAGTTGCACAACATACACCGCGAGCAGAACGATTCGCAGGCTTTTCACCGAAAAATACCGTGTGGTTGTCTTTCGGTTTATCCGGTGCAATGGCAGGTCTTGCAGGTGCGGTGTACTTAACTGCCGAGACCGGCAAGCTAATTCAGGCAGAAAACTATCTTGAAAACTATGGCTTTGCTGCCATCGTGATCGCGTTTCTCGGGCGCTTGCATCCGGTTGGAATACTGCTGGCTGCACTGCTTATATCCTACGTCAACGTCGGTGCTTCCTATATTCAGGCATCACTGCGGGTAGATGATTCGGTCGCAAACCTGATTGAAGTCGTCGCACTTTTTGCATTTCTCGGCTGCGCTGTACTCGATACCTATCGTATTAAGTTAAGACGCATACCTCAGGCAGCATCAGCATAGAGAGCACACGCATATGAATCCGGAAACCGTGCTGTTCCTCACCAACTTACTGGCGGCCGCTGTGTTGCTGGCAACACCGCTCCTGTTGGCAGCCCTCGGTGAACTGGTGGTTGAAAAATCAGGCGTACTGAACCTGGGCGTAGAAGGCATGATGCTGATCGGAGCTCTGTTCGGTTATATCGCAGCGTATAACCTGCAAACTATCACCTGCGTTGAAGAACTGATACCAGGCATTTGCACCAAAGAAGAGCGCGTATTTACCTTTGCAGATTACCTGTTCGCTTTACTTGCAGCAGCAACTGCAGGTGCCATACTCGCATCGCTGTTCGGATTTCTCACCCAGACACTGCGAGCAAACCATGTTGCAGTCGGGCTTGGCTTAACTATTCTGGGCGCCGGATTAAGTAACTCCCTTGGCAGTAACTTCTTTGGTGTTAACTACACATCGGTACAGGTTGCACAACACCCGGAAATTTTCCAACAGGATATTCTTGTCTGGCTGTCGCTGATTGCGGTACCAGTTATCTGGTATGTTTTGCAAAAGACCCGCACGGGTCTGGTAATTCGTGCTGTTGGTGAAAATCACGACAGTGCGTATGCACTGGGTTATCGGGTAACTCGCATTCGTTTTTACTGTATTCTGTTCGGTGGTGCAATGGCAGGACTTGCAGGTGCATTTATTGTACTGGTGCATGTCGACTGGAAAGAAGGCGTTACCGTCGGCAAAGGATGGCTTGCGCTCGCGCTTATTCTGTTCGGCACCTGGCGTCCGTTAAGAGTATTGTGTGGCGCTTACATCTTTGGCTTACTATGGGCTTCAGAGCTCAGGCTGGACAATCTGTTCCCCGAATGGCAGCTGGAATGGAAAACAATACTGACCGTTGCACCCTATGTATTCACCATACTGGTATTGGTCATCATATCGCGCAACCCACGAATGATTCGCCGCAATGCTCCTGCCTCTCTGGGCAAACTATTTAACCCGCCCTCCTGAGGATCTCACAACACTCAACACATATAAGCTGAACAGGAACAACTGATGACTGAAACTGTAACCATGACTGTGGCAGAGATTCACCAGCTTGCAAAACAAGTGCTGGCAGCAAACGGTTGTGATGATGCGAATGCAAATGCAATTGCAACAACAGTAAGTACCGCAGAAAGAGACGGCTCGGAATCTCATGGTCTTTTTAGAATTCCGGGCTATGTCAGCTCAATGCGAAGTGGAAAAGTAAACGGCAGCGCCAACCCGCAACACGAAATTGTTACACCGGCAGTCATTCGCATGAATGGCGACAACGGCTACACACCACTTGCGATAGAACGTGGAATCCCGCTGTTGGCAGAAGCGGCAAAAACCTATGGCATCGCTGCGATGCCTGTCGTTAACACCTATCACTTTGCCGCCCTGTGGCCAGAGACAGAAGCGCTTGCAGACCATGGCCTGGTCGGCATGGCATTCACCGCCTACAAACCCAAAGTCGCACCCGCTGGCGCTACCGATGCACTGTTCGGTACCAACCCGATCTCAGTATCCTTTCCAAGACCGGGCTCTGCACCGTGGGTTTTTGATATGGCCACTTCATCGCGTGCACTTGGAGATATCCAGATTGCCGCACGTGACGGGCACGATGTACCGATCGGCACCGGGCTCGACAGTAATGGCAAGCCAACCACCGATCCCGCGCAAATTGCAAACGGTGGTGTGTTGCTGCCTTTCGGTGGTCACAAAGGCTCGGCTATCGCCACCATGGTCGAGCTGTTTGCCGCAGGTTTAACCGGTGAGCAATTCAGTTTTGAAGCCGGTGAGACTGACGTTGAAGATGGCGGACCCGCCAGAGGTGGCGAATTACTGCTGGCACTTTCACCAGAAATCATTGCCGATGGCGGCCTCACGGGTTCTGACTGGCAAAGCCACTGTGAAACTTTTTTCGACCGCCTCACAGGGCTTGACGGTGTTCGCCTGCCAGGTCAGCGACGCCATGCAAACCGCGAAGACCCAAAACCACGCCGAATTAACGCCGGTTTGCTGGAACAGATCAGGCAGCTGATTTAAGCCGGAAAAGCCAACCAGGTCGACGCTATCGCAGGTGTCTCCTCCGCAAATTTATTGCATAATTACGCCGTTGCCTGACGTCGCCCGTCAGCCTTAAACGCACACCGTCCCGCGCGCACCGGGACCAATTGAAAGAGAAAACCCTAAAGAGACTACCAATGAATAGAATATTCACCGCACTCTCGGCTTCACTGTTTGCAGCCGCCATGACCACCGGCGCTGTTGCTGCCGATAAAACCAAAGTCGGCTTTATCTATGTTGGCCCGGTTGGCGATCTCGGCTGGACGTACCGACACGACATCGGTCGCCTGGCCATAGAAAAAGAATTTGGCGACAAAGTAGAAACCACCTTTATTGAAAACGTACCCGAAGGTGCGGAAGCGGTTAAGTCAATCACGCAATTGGCAGAGACCGGTCACGACATCATCTTCACAACATCTTTCGGTTTCATGGATCCAACCAACGAAGTCGCAGCTCAGTATCCGGATGTGAAATTCGAACACGCCACAGGTTTCAAACGCGAATCAGATAACGTCTCCACATTCTCCGCACGCTTTTATGAAGGCCGTGTTGTTCAGGGATTGATCGCCGCAAAAACAACCAAGACAAACAAGATCGGTTACATCGCGTCTTTCCCAATTCCTGAAGTTGTCCGCGGTATCAATGCATTCCAGACCGAGCTGGCGAAGCACAACCCCGATGCTGTTGTTGATGTGAAATGGATCTTTACCTGGTTTGATCCTGCCAAAGAAGCAGAAGCTGCTCAGGCGTTTATTGATGACGGCGCAGATATCATTGTGCAACACACAGATAGTCCGGCTGCAATGGCAATAGCCGAAAAAACCGACGGCGTCTATGCGTTCGGTCAGGCATCAAATATGTCTCGCTTCGGTGAAGGCAGTCACCTGGTATCTATTGTCGATAACTGGGACAGCTACTATGTAGATCGCGTTGCTGCAGTACTTGATGACTCATGGAGCCAAACTGACACCTGGTGGGGTCTTTCAAAAGACGGTCAGGGTAATGGCATTGGCATGGTAGAAATGGCTGACTATGGCAATATGTCAGATGAGTTGAAAGAAGAGGCACTTGCATTGGAAGAAAGCCTGCGTTCCGGCGCACGTCACGCTTTGCCATGCCCGATCTTCATGCAGGACGGCAAGCTCGCTGAAGATTGTGCAGACGGTGAAAAGCACCTGAAAGATTTCCCGACACTGGTCTCAATGGACTGGTATGTACAGGGTATTGAAGGTTCACTGCCTAAATAAGCCAGCAAAATTATCCGGCAAAATGAACAGCCGTATCGGCTGTTTAAATTAGTACGGCGGCGATACCCCTGGGTATCGCCGCTTTTGTTTAACCAGCTCAAAGTAACCGTCAATCCGGGTTTATCACATGACAACGATTGCATTACTTGGCGACCCGTCAGATGACGTAATAGCTCATCGCGCCATACCAATTGCCCTGCAACTGGCAGCAGATAAGCTTTCCGTTAATTGTCGAACAGAGTGGATTCACTCAGAAGACATAGAATTATCCAGTCTCTCAAACTACCAGGGATTCTGGTGTGTCCCCAACAGCCCGTATCAAAACCCGCTAAAAATAATTGCAGCAATTCGCCACGCAAGAGAATCCGATACTGCATTTATCGGTACTTGTGGTGGCTACCAGCACGCGGTTCTTGAATTTGCGCAGAACGTCCTTGGACATTCCGATGCTGACAACGCAGAGGACAATCCGGATACCAGCATGCCGCTGATCAATGCAATGTTTTGTGCACTGAGAGAAAAAGCCGCCGATATAAAACTCACCAACCCGAGCCAAATTCAATCTTTCTACCAAACAGACCTCATCAATGAACAGTACAACTGCGGATTCGGTGTGAACCGCGACTACCTGCCTCTGTTCGAAGACTCACAACTGAAGTTCACCGGGTTTGATGCAGAAGATGACCCGCGTGCCTTTGAACTAAACGACCGCCGTTTTTTTATTGGCACTGCATTCCAGCCGGAACGCTCGGCATTACAAAACAAAGTTCACCCGTTAATAGAAGGCTTCCTTGCAGCCGCCTCCCATCCTCTATAATGCGCTGAAGATCCCCATGTCACTTTAGCAACAGCAATTCAATGGTATAAAAATACAACAAACCTCAGTGCCTCCACTAAGTGACACATAAATTTAGCTCATCCGAACATCCGACAGGCCCTATTGCAAACTCCCGGTTCAAATCATTAACAACAGACGCAAATACCTGCATAACAATTTGACAGGAAGATGCATCGAGCCCACCACCTGTAGGTAAGGTGACTACTCTGTCTGCTGTGTCTTTTGATACTTTACAATCACTGTTAAGAGCAAGTAATGCGGATTGTGCGGCAAACTGATTGCCGCCTGATACACCACGGCCTTTTAATCGTCTCAATAATTCATCTCTGCCCGCCTCAGGCCACCGATTGGGTGTCAGAAACGGGGCATGAATCCTTGTGCTTGTTCCAAACTCCGCTTGTGGCGTAAAGCCAAGTGAGACCGCAACGCTGCTGTATTCTGCATAAATATCGCGTAAATGTGCAATGTTTGCATGGAGCTTATCCCACGCTCGCACAAGATACGCGGCATTTATTTCCGGTAGTCGCAGTTGCCTGAATAAGTATTCTTCATTTGATTCTATTTCATCAGTCAGCGACTTATCTGCGATCAATGCGCCACCCATGCCGGCGGCGTGAACAGGTTTGGTAAAACTAAAGCTCACCACCACAACATCTGCATAGTCGATAACCTGCTGATTTTTTCTTGTTGCACCAAGGCTTTCACAGGCATCAACAATTAATGGAACGCCATATTTTTTTGTCACCTCGGACAAGCTGCACCAATCTGCAGGAGTACCGTAGTTGTCCACAGCAATCACTGCCTTTACAGACCGGGTACACAATGTCTTCTGCAATGCTATTGCATCAAGATTAAAATCATCCGCTCTGGTGTCAACAAATACAGGCACAGCACCGAGCGTCATTACAGATACAGCAACCGCATGGAAACACTGATCCGGAACAGCAACATAATCTCCGGCTTTAATACCCAGCACCTGCAACGCACGCATAAGCGAGTCGGTACCGCTTCTCATCATCAAAACCCGGTGGTCAGCTCCGGTACGATATTCACTGGCAAGCATTTGCTCTGCATCAGAACAATGTGCACCAGACAAACGATAACTCGATCGGCTCACTATTTGAGAAAGGTCATTTACATAGGCCGTATGGGCCACATCAGATAACCGGGATGGAGTCACCGCACCTATCGATTTCGGCTGAGTGTCGAGATGTGATACGTCATTAAATACTGAGTTGAGCACTGTTACGCGATCCTGCTCCGGCTCTTTGCTTTTTTCATAGCGCAGTTGTCGCACCAAAAGCCCGAGACCCTGTTCGAGTGTCCATTGATACCGGAATCCGGTATCGATAAACCGCGATGTATCGATTCGATAAGATCGGGTATCAATTTCCGGTAACGGATCGAGCAAAGCAGCGCCACTAACAGATGCCAGCTGCTTTACCGCTTTTGCAACAGTAACGTTGCCATCCGGGTGACTTACGTTAAATACTCTGTGCTGTTTTGCAACATTCGCATC
>CAYLZS010000316.1:0-2895 GCA_964388065.1 uncultured Granulosicoccaceae bacterium | reverse complement strand
ACTTTCAAATCTGCTAAAAAAGTAAAACCGGAAAGCTCAGTCAAAGGCGCGTTCCAAGTCACGCGCGCGATTACCCTCGGCAACAAAAACGGATTATCTGTTTTGTATGGTTGCCCCGGCCAACCGGGTTATGCGCGGATGATGCGATTCACCTTTCGCAATTCAAGTTTCGGTAACATGCTGTCCGGTGGAACTTTTTTAGAGAAAGCCTGCAAACAGGCATTCAAAGGTGGCGCAAACGAAGCAAGACCGTCGGCGTTTCAATCAACACCGTCTTCATCCACAACAGCGACAATCACACCACAAACTAATTCGACACAGTCGAATAACGAATCACAGCAGCAATTAACCGGACGAGATCTTGCCGCTGCAAACGCAAACATCCCGGAGAGCAACAGGCCGATCGCAGCTACCGTTTTTACAGATAAGGTACTTCGTGGTTTCCCTGCCATGCTGACGTTTATTAATCATATGATGATGCAGTTCCCGAACGGCTACTATACCTCCTGTGTTGACTGGAACCCGGTTACTCAAGCACCCACACCTCAAAGTATTGGCAGTAAAAACTGTGAACTTAGCAGGAGCAAAGAAGATGGATCAAAGATTTGGGGGTTTAAACCCGGCGCAAGGGTTTCGGTTGCATTTGGACGAATTTCAGCTGTCGGAGTTTCAGGAATTGGCGCATCGGGTTCTATTATCAGCGGTGGTGATCTTGTTTTAACCAAAGACGGTCGTATTGTGATCGGAGAGTTCGGCGTAAATTACTCACGGGCCGGTTCATCTGCCGGTGGGGTTGTATCGAGTGGCAGTAAAAAGAAAAATATCATCGGTCGTTATTACTTAAACGGCTACACAATGACCGTGGAAACTAACGAAGGTGAGATCTTCCATACTTACATTGGCTATACACCAGATGAAGATAGTGGCGCTATAAAATACGTTTATTTTAACGACAAACAGTACTGGGACAGAAGCGAATAATCGGACAACAGCTCATACCCTTTGTTAACGCATCGAGCTTGATACTAAACTCAGCACCCTGTTTACGCAGTGCACACGTATTTGTTCCTCCATCACCGCTAAATCAGTATTTCCCATAGAGCAGATACCAACAGGTTGATCGAAAGTTTCTGGTTTAATGCCAGAGTTGACGAATCATTTGAATACACGTCTGGATATTGCCGAGGTATTAGCCTTACAAAGTGACTTGCGCTGCTTTTCTCAAGATTTGTGGTTAATATGAATAGAGTAATTGTTTTTCGAATTGTTGCGTATTCACTCGCTTTTTTCCTTCATGCTTTGTTGGTAGGCGGCAGTAGTGGCTGGAGTACTAAAAATATGCGGTCAGAGACTTACCTAATAAATAGTGAATTCTTTATAGGTTTGACAGATACAATTATTGGCTTGCTTTTTATGAGCTCATTTTTACTTTTTATTCCCGTTGTAATAACGTGTGCTTAGTTTTTTGGATTACTGAGTTACTTGCAAAAAAAGCATCGCAATAAGTTACACGACAATGTTTCACGCAGATACCGTTTGCATGAAATAGATAAAGTCTAATGGGTGACCCCCTGACAGTTAGAAGAGGCTCGAGAGGCTTGAAAATTTGGCTCGTGCATGTGGCGCTGCAACACTTGACCCCCTACTAGCCATGTCTTTGTGGTGACCGGTTGAACCTAATTAATTTTGGCTGTGGCTATGTCGATTGCTTCATCTCCTTTCAAATGCGAATTGGTCAATGATAGTAAGTAACATTTTTCATCGGTTTTTGCATATATCACTAAGTGATGTTGCTCGATTTTGTGGGTTTCAATCTCACGTTCCATGGACACGAACCGGCGGTAAGGTTGCTTTTCAATTTCCGTTGTAGCTACAGAACTAACGTTTTCGAGAAGTTCTCTCATATAATTGTTCAACAACTTTTCTGAGTCATGAATTTCGTCATACGAATGTATCTTTAGGGTAACGTTGTTTTTAAAAGAGGAGCTATTTTGATCAATCCATAGGACGTCTATATTCTCCGCTCTTCCACCAACCCAATGCAGTGGTACTAAAAATTCTAGTACTCCTAATCCATCGGGCAATGTATATTCGACCTTCCCCATAACTACGTCTCCCGTTATTGCTTTACTATTTGTTTGCATGTTATTGGCCTGTACGTAACCTGTTAAAGCAAGTTGAATAGTTACCATTAGTATGAATATTCTAGTTACCAAATAATTCTTTAGCAGCATCGTATGTGTCTCCTATATCGTCAATTAACCCAGTAGGGCTCACGCTGACATCAACCTTAACATCTAATCCGATTCCCAGCGTAGCTCCTATTTCCACGTCCACGCCCACTCTGTCGCGACTAATTTCAACATCGCCACGCGCTTCGATTCCGATACCTGCTTTTAAATCCACACCCACATTGGCATCAATGGTGTCTCCAATCTCGCCGCCTGCTTCAAGTTTTACCTCGCCACCAGCAAAAGCCTGACCACTAATTTCACCAGACAAGCCGTTTTGCATATCGAGAGATAATCCTGCGTTAACGCTGGCATCGGCACCTATTCTTGCTTCGGCAGATGCAGATCCATCGACAAACCCTGACCGTGAACTTCGGCCGTTGCGCTAACACCCACCTCGACCGCACCGTTTATCCCTACGTCAATAGAATAACGAGTTACATAGACATCCATCATAAGAATTGAGCGAAATCCGTAAAATTGGTTGGTATACGATTTCATAGGAGTTAATTTTATTTGCTTGTTACTATGGGTGATGTGATGGACGCCCCTCCAAAGCGGCGTCAAGCGCCAAACTGGTAAAGTAGTTTTGCAACAAACACTTTTCAGTTAAACAAATTAGGAGCATCCATCATGAAACAGGTTACATTATTATCAGTCGATT
>CAYLZS010000315.1:0-2683 GCA_964388065.1 uncultured Granulosicoccaceae bacterium | reverse complement strand
GATCACAATCCTATTTTGCTATAAACGGATAATCATGTCTCTGTAAACACATGTAAGCAAAAAGAGACAGCTATGACGACTTCACCCCCATCAGACCAGCGGTTACTACGTACGTCAGACATAACTCGTGTCACCTCTTTCAGTGTAAGCATCCAGCGAACAACGGGATTACCGCTAGCAGAATAATCAGCTAAATTGAAAAATATGCGGTAATAGTGAGCGGAGCTGCTTACGGCTGGTGGCCAGTGGTAGCTTTTCGAACAGCATGGTCAGATAGCGCTTTGGCTCCAGATCATTGGCTTTGGCGGATTCGACCAGTGTGTACATAAACGCACTGGCATGCGCACCACGTGGAGCGCCGCTAAAAATCCAATTGCGCCGACCGGTAGTAAACGGTCGAATCGATCTTTCCACTGGATCGTTGGTGATCACCAGGTCTGCGTGCTGTAGAAATGCGGTGAGGCTATCCCAGTTGTTCAGGCAGTAATGTATGGCCTCTGACATCAAGCCTTGCGCAGGGTACAGTGGGAAAAGCTTCTCAAGTCGAGCTTTGAATTTCTCACACCATGGTCTGATATGTTTGCCGCGCCGATCGAGAAGCGCTTGGCCTGATAGATGGTTCATCTTCTTATCGAGTCTAAAGAGCGTTGCAATATCTTTGAGGATCAGATGTGCCTCACTGCCGTGGCGCCGTCCCTTCAATGCATCGGAGAATTTGCGCCGTGCATGACTCCAACACCCGCCACGGGCAGCAATTTGCGGGTACTCACGCGCGAGCTTTGCGTAAGGTTTGTGCTCATCACTCACCACCACACCACTGAATGTGGTCAGCGCCGGTGACAGCCACTGTTGCAATGCCGCATAGTTCCTCCGGGAATTGTAGTGGAACATCATCAGTTCTCCGCCACCATCAAAGAGCGCTCGATTGCACCACATGTAACTCTTGGTGGCTGCCGCCCGATCCGGCTCTTTGAGTACTTGCAGCGTGGTTTCGTCTAGATGCCAGCGGATTGCTTTACCCAACTCCTCGTAGAAAACCTCTCTAAAGAGTTCCATGCGCTCGTAGAGCTGGATAGGATAGTGACAGAGCGTCGAATAACCGATTTCGATACCTTCACGTTGAAGTACTTTGTGTTCTCTGTAGAAGGACAACCCGTCTACGAATTTACCCGTGATTATTTTGGCCAGTACCGTGGCATCGACCAAGGACTTGGGCAAAATAACAGAGGCGGGTTCGGCGACCTTAATATCGTGTTCATCCGGTGCGGATTCGCCCTGCTTGCGCACATACTTGCAGCGCCGGTAGCGTTTGACAAAGTACTCACGATCTCGCACCGCCAGTTGTTCGCTGCCCTCATAGCCGATCATCTCCCAGTCTTCACCCATGTGGGCTTTCTCGTCTTCATCGACATATACGATGATATCGATGCGACGCAACTTATCCGGCAGAGGCTCTCTTTTGGGTTGTGATTTATTCGCTTTGCGTTTGGACTTTCCCTCTTCCTCAGACTCAGCTTGCAGCTCTTTTTTCAACGCCGCAATCGCTTGCTCAAGCTCAGTCTCGTCGAATAGACGCATCTGCTTATCGTTGAGCTTCTCACTGCTGCGACCCAAACGTTTCGCCAACAATAGCGCTAAACGTTCTTCAAGATCAGCAATGAGCTCATCACGCTTTGCGATTTTTATATCACGCAACTCAAGCTGCTTATCACGCTGTTCTATTTCCTTGTTGTGCGCTTCAAGCTGAGATGACAATAACTGTTGCTGTGACAGGATCAGCTTTTTCAGCTGATCGATATCGTTCGGCAGTTCATTGTCAGCGCTCAGGGACATACGGCCTATCGTATCACTGACTCGTACGTTTCGCTTGTACTTAAATCTTCAGTTACACACGACTGTAATGCAGCACATCGATTTCATTGAGATCGGTAATGTCTCCGCCTTCAAGAAGATAATTCAACTCACGCATACTCATTGGCACTGAAGTTTGTCCATGAGTCAATGGCCATTTGAATTGTCCTTTCTCCAGGCGTTTATACACCAATACAAAACCGTTGTGATGCCAGTACAATAACTTGAGTTTATCGCACGCTCGATTGCGGAAAACGAATAGATACGCACTATACGGATCTAACTCCAGCACCTCCTGCACCTGCAGCGCTATCCCGTCAATCTGTTTGCGAAAATCTATCGGCTCAGCGCCGAGGTAGACTCGATATTGGTTGTCAAGATTGAACATTCGACTGACCGATCGCTCTGAGCCACTGTTCAATAGACTGAGAAGGTAGACCGGGTGGAAAAGTGAATCGCCCCAGAGAGTGCTCCAGTGATACTGATGGTGAGTTCCCATTGGCAGAGGCAACAGCGGTTTCTCTTAGTGTGACAGGAAACAATTTCACCCGGCCTGCACCGTTGGTCTTGTCCGACTGTGCAGCTCGCGTCTGTTCAGAGCACCAGTTGTAGAAAGTTCCGGCGTTGAGTTTTTGCTCGCGACAATACTTCGCCTTGCTCTGACCGCTTTTCTTCCACTGGCGAATGTGATGTTGCCAGAAGGCTTTGGGACGACTTACGGCACGTGTTACTTTTTCTGTCATTGGCACGGCTCATAGTGGATGAGCCGGCATGCTCTCAATGGCTCCCTAAACTGTAAATGGTGTCTTTCGCTGGGTGCTTACCTTGTAGA
>CAYLZS010000314.1:0-3934 GCA_964388065.1 uncultured Granulosicoccaceae bacterium | reverse complement strand
GCGCCGGTTCGTCGGGTGGATCAGCCGTGGCACTGGCACCCGGCACAGCATGGCTTGCCACCGGCTCAGACCTTGGCGGATCTTTAAGAAATCCTGCGAGCTTTTGTTCTATTGTCGGTTTTCGTCCAAGCCCGGGACGTGTGGCACATGGCAGTTCGGGCCCCGGTGCATCACCCGCAGGAATGACTGGTGGACTTATTAATCAACCATTTGCCGTCAGTGGCCCTATGGCCAGAAATGTTCCTGATGTTGCGTTGCTGCTTGATTCAATGTCTGGCGTGCATCCATCAGATCCTCTTAGTATGCCGCGAGAAGGCGGGTCCTATCTTGAGTCTGTAGAGCATGCTCTTAAAACTGACAGGCAGCCCCTTCGTATTGCATTCAGTGCAGACTTTGGCATCACACCGGTAGACCCTGAAATAGCACGTATTGTGGAAAACGCAGCAAAGCTATTTGAGTCACTGGGCTGCCAGGTTGAGCACGCACATCCGGACTTCACCGATGCAGAAGATATTTTCCAAACTAACCGTGCCATGCTGTTTTATACCGCACAGCATAAGTTGCTGGAAACAGCTAAGGATCAATTAAAACCTGAAGTGGTATGGAATATCGAAAAGGCGCAACAGGTATCGATGGATGATATTTCCCGTGTTGAATCAGCGCGAGCCGCATACCTGGGTCGAGCAACGCAATTTTTCAAAGAATACGATCTATTGTTGTCACCGGCAACTATTGTTCCGCCGTTTCCGGTTGAGCAACGGTTCGTAGAATCTTGCGAAGGTGTGACTTTTGACAACTATATTCAATGGTGCTCTATCGCGTATGCGATTACTAACACAGGCTTTCCGGCGATGAGTGTACCAGCGGGCTTTACGGAGTCAGGCATGCCGGTAGGCATGCAGATAGTAGCCGGACCTCGACAGGAACGTGCATTGCTTTGCGCTGCAGCACGGTTTGAAACGCAAAGCGGCTTGCAAAATAAAATACCGTTAGACCCGATTACACCATCCTGATGTGGGTAATCATGGCCAGTTACATTGATCGCTGGCGGCATTCCAGTTACGCAGGAATAGTCTACCGGCAGATGCTCACCTGGACGGGACATGCCTGCACATTTTGGCTGGCACTCTGTAGAGTTGTTTTAGCTCTGCGGATGTCAGGCAATCGAGATACTTCCTTGACGGCTACACATTAACCGTAGAAACCGAAGACGGCGACATAGCACATACTTATATTGGAATTCTGGCAAGAAAAGCCAGCAAAGTTAGCTCTATTTTCCTGACCAATCAGTTTTATGGCAGTAAAAAATAGCAGGTCTGTTGAAACAACCAAAAATTACAGGCACAAACAAAAACAGTGATACGTCAATGGTTTCATTGAGCATCTTCATAAACTGCCTGTCATGAGACATGAGGCTTAACCGACCATTTCGGTACCCTCAATTGCCTCCAACCCTAAGTCATTTGTTATATGAATGTTTCATAAATTCTGATCTGCGTTTTCATCTGGGAGTTCAGGTTTGGCTGCAACAATCAGCGGAGCAGGTTCACCTGTAGGCAGATACTCTGATGTTTCTGCTGTAGTTGTTACTTCTTCGTTGCCGTCTGACATAATGATTAATTCACTGACGGTTTTGGTGCCATTGACGTTGCTGTGAATAATCATGTGATTGTTTGAGATTTTTGAAATCACGTTTTCTACACTTTGCTCTTCTACGTTAAGTGTCACCTTATCGCTGGTGTTGGCTACAAAGTTAACTTTGATGCCTGTTTGTTCCTGTATTTCCAACAGCAGTTCTTTTAACGGGATGTTGTTGCCTGTAACAGAAAGCTTTTGATCGGTGAACTGAACAGAAAAATTTTGGCTATTGTGCCAGTCACTAAAAAATGAGGACTGTGCGAAAGTGGGTGTAGTCACCGTGAGGGCGGCTGAGGCTAGAAAAGCCATTGTAGTTGTACGAACTAAGCGGGGTTGTATTGCCTGAAAAGTCATCGTATTTCTCCTTGCCGAAAAAATATTATATTGGTCTGGTGCGTCAAAATTATTGCAGGCAAACCAGAGTAGGTTGATTCGCCTGCATTTTTGATCAAGTTATAACTGGTAGACCGGTGTTGTATTGGGTTGGTTCAGACTAAATACAGATTCGAGATGCCTTCCACAGGGAAGCCGGTTCATGTGAGCCCTTCGTACACTCGTGTTTGTATAAGTGTTTTATAACGAAAATATAACCCCGGTATAAATCGCCTTTGGTAGATCTATGTTTTACGATTGCAATTGCGGTTTCGCTAAGATAATAAGGCGTATTTTGTAATTATTTTATAACGAGGTACTTTCGAATCTCGTTTGCCACTAAGTGGTAAATCTACTTTCAATCAAGGAGAGTGGCAGTGGTAACAACCATAGGTACCATTACCTAACTCCCAATAAAATATCGACAAAAAGCTGGCAGTTAATAAATTGAAAGTTGTATGGATTTTGGTTTCCAGGTGTCCCCGTTATATTGCGCATATTATTTTCAAATCAGACTACTTTCGGCGAATTAGTGTCTGTGAGACGGTAGCAGCATAAATGTGGCATAAGCAGTGTTTTCGATACTTAACTTAAGCATACCGTTGCAAAAACAATACGATTTGCCTAAAATGTCATGACGATTAGTGGATGACATCAACAGGCATGGCCGGACGGCGTACCTTGCAGCTTAGCTCCGTTGTCACCAGTGGTAAGTGTGGCGCAGACGCCTGAGAACAACTTTAGAGAACAACTTTAGAGAACGGCTTCACCCCGGAAAGTCGCCTGGCAATCATGTCGACGCCTCTCTAATCGTTTTTGCACTATTGTACTGTAGATAATGTGCGACGTTGTGTGAGACTCCAGGTTAGTTTTTCCTGTGGTATCCAGTCGCACTGAATTTTTCCAGAAGGATTAAGAAGCAGAGCGTAATGAAAGTAAATAGAAATACTCTGATCCTGCCAATTGCCGCCACACTTATATTGACCGCTTGTGGTAGTGGTAATGACTCGGCGGAAGTCGCCACTGAAACCAGCTCGGAAAATACTGGCAACGTGCCATTAGCTACTGGCTCGGTTGATGTTGTCGACAACACGGATGAGTTGATGACAACCGTAGGTGATGACGATAATACTTTTGATGATGAAGTCAGTGATGATTCATCAGGCCAGGCACCGGACGAAATATCCACGGTAACCCCAAACGAAACTGAAACATCTAACCCAGGTGAAGCTGATCCTGTAATCGTCGTACCGGATCCGTTGGTCCAAAACACAACTCGCATCGATTTTGGAATAACCGTTCCCGCCTACTCCTCTACGTCATTGCAGGTACGTTTAGTTTGGGGTAACAAGGATATTGCTGTGGATTGGGTAGGTGATGGCGTTTGGTCTGTCGCAGATGATTTCCCGACAGATACGGAAAACCTTCTTAGTGTTTCATTTGTTGAAGGAAACGGAAACATAGCACTTGGCAGATATGAAACAAATTTTCGAACTGGCACAAACTCCGCACAGTCTATTCAAATTACAGCCAGTCAGTTTGATACCGAATCCTTTGATAACGATGGCGATGGCATTAGTAACCTTGATGAACTAATCGCTGGTACCGACCCGCTGCAATCTCCGCGGGTACTGTTGTTTAGTGAAACCAAAGATTTTCGCCACAGCTCAACTGAAACAGCCATCGCGGCCCTCGAAGAGCTGGCAGCATCGGCTGGAATGCAAGCAGATCTTGCTCCTGACTCAGACGGTTTATTCATCGATACAAACCTCGCAAACTATGACGCTGTGGTATGGGTCTTAACTTCAGGCGATGTACTAAACGACGACGAACAAGCTGCCTTTGAACGCTACATTCGTGAAGGCGGTGGTTACGCAGGCATTCATGCTGCAAGTTTTACCGAATTCGAATGGCCCTGGTATGG
>CAYLZS010000313.1:0-17281 GCA_964388065.1 uncultured Granulosicoccaceae bacterium | reverse complement strand
TAATTCGACGATCTCTCGTTCGGGGAAAATCTTTCCCATCCACTCTTCGAACTTGCTCCACTGATAGCTGCCGTGAAAATCGTCAACCAGTAAAAAGCCACCGCGCAGCAGATATTCTTTGAGTCGGTCTGCCTCTGGCTGCGTAAATGATGCAAACCCTGCTTCAACCATGTAGAGCGCTGGGTAGTCAAATAAAGCTTCATCTGACACCGAAATACTTTGCGACTGGTTGTTTGTATCAATACGTGTCATACGCTTGATTGCAGAAATGAAGTGAGGATCCGAGTCTGAGCAGTCTGCCTGCCAGTGTGGGAAGCCGACGTAGTCACCAAGCTCGTGTACAGCGACCGGGTTGTCCGCGAAGATCAGCCGCGAGAAAGTGAATTCGTGTTGTGGTACGCGCGCCACGTGTTGCGGACATGCAGGTCTTTGTGGTGCAACGCAAATTCCCTGTTGTGCTGATGCGGGTGCCGAGACAGCAACCATACAAAGGCATAGTGCAGTTTGCGCCAGTGTTTTTAATTGCGTATGCAATGCCATAGTGGTCCTTGGGTCAGTCTTTAACTTTGCTGGAGTTTACCTGCTCGACCGGCAAAATAAATGGTGGAAACTTTTCAACTCAGTGCCTGGTCGATTTTTCTGTAATCAGTTTTTGTGAGTTTGATATAAGGGAAATACGCATAGTATAGCTTGGACAAATTGATGGAAGTTTAGTGCCAAGGCAGACAAAACTATTTTTTTCTTGCAGAGAGGTCATGTGTCACATTTCCAATGTCTTTGAGTCGCAAATTTTGATCGCTTGCAACAACTGTTGTGTTAGATTCTGTGGTGAAATACTAGACGGTAAGAATTAAATTAAATACTCTTATAGTGTATGTCACCCAGATGGGTTTTCTTGGGCAATAAACAAAAAAGGTTAGAGGTTAGTTTGTGGCAAAGTCAATTGGGAAGGTAAAGTGGTTCGATAATGCAAAGGGGTACGGTTTTATCCTGAATGCAGAAAGTGAAGATGTGTTCGTACACTACAGAGCAATCATGGGAGACGGTTACAAGTCTCTGAACGAAGGCGAGGAGGTAGAGTTCCTTCAAACGCGCAGTGAAAAGGGCTGGCAGGCTGCCGAGGTGGAAAGAACCATGGCCGGTGATGTCATCCACGACGAAAGTACCGGTGAATACGAAAATGAGCTGGATGCGGTAGAATTACGACAGTAGTCGGTAAATCAAGTCGCCCGAAAAGGGCGATTTCCTGCAATTATGAGGCAGTGGCCCTGGCCCTCTCAATTGATGTAAGCTTCCACTATGGATCTAATCTCAAAATTAAGCCAAAACCCGGCGAATAATAGCGCTCACGCTGCAGTTCGGAGCCACTCAGTTCAGAACCGCGCCGTTCCAAACCATGCAACCCGGTTCCGGCTGTTATGTCTGATGTCTTGTCTGTTGAGTGTAACTGCATGCGCTGATAAGGCCGAAAAAGAGCTCGAGCAAGAGGAGCTTACCTGGCAGCAAATGTCGGAGCAGGGTGCATTTGAGGTGACGCTTGATCCGCAGTTCGATGATTCGGTGGCAATCAATGAATTTCTTGAGTGGGTGCTGACGGTAAAATCCGCAGACGGCAAAACGGTTGATCCGGCGCGTGTGTCGGTTAGTGGTGGTATGCCGGCGCATGGACATGGGCTACCTTCCCAACCTCAGGTAAGTGAGCACCCGGAGGACGGAAAATACCTGGTGAAAGGCTTGAAGTTCAATATGAACGGTGATTGGGAACTGGCTTTTGACATCCAGTCTGAAGATCAAAGAGACACAGTTAATTTCGAAGTTGAAATCGATTTCTAACGACCGTTCTCCTCCACGATCCCCTGTCGTGGTCGTGGTGTAGCGGCACAAAAGTGCTGCTCTCTTGTTACTGAAGAACAAAACAATTGCAAGCTCTCAGCTATGCATGTAGGCGTACACTAGCTGCTGTCGACGCAAAACCTGCTGTGTATGTCTCAAACCAAGCTGCTGTATCAAAACGATCAACGCGGGCAATACCCGCAATCATGGTATGCAGCCACTGCTGATGTACTTGAGACGCAGCCTCGGTTAACTGAATCACTCAGCTGCGATGTTTGCATTGTTGGCGGAGGCTTTACCGGATTATCTGCGGCCTTAACGCTGGCTTTGGCGGGTATTGATGTTGTGCTTCTCGATGCTCATCGAATTGGCTGGGGTGCCAGCGGACGTAACGGGGGTCAACTTGGATCCGGTCAGCGTGTTGATCAGGATGAACTTGAGAAAAAGTATGGGTCCGATCAGGCTCACGCCCTGTGGGAACTGGCACAGGTATCGAAGCAAAATGTGCATGATCTAATAAAGCAATACCGTATTAACTGCGACTACCAACCCGGCATTATGCATGTCGATCACAAGCGACGGTTTACCCGTGAGACTGCAGAGTATGTTGAAAAACTAAACTCTGAGTATGGTTACGATCAAATTTCCTTTGTTGATCGAGATGCTCTCAGGCAAAGGCTTGCGAGTGAGTCTTACTACTCGGGTTCCGTCGATACCGGTGCCGGACATCTGCACCCGCTAAAGCTTGCTATGGGTATCGCTCGTGCGGCGTTAAAGCAAGGGGTACGCATTTTTGAAACTACTGAAGTTTCAAAATACTTTGAAACATCGGATCAGGTAATAGTTAAAACAAAACAAGGTGACATTAAAGCACGACAATTGCTTTTGGCCTGCAATGGTTATCTGGGGCAGTTATCGGATGAAGTTGCTGAATCAGTTATGCCAATCAACAATTATATTATTGCCACCGAAAAGCTCGAACCCTCGCTTGCCGCTTCTTTAATTCGTGACAATATGGCAGTGGCTGATTCCAAATTTGTGGTGAATTACTTTCGCCTGTCGGCTGATAACCGATTGCTGTTCGGTGGCCGTGAAAGCTATGGCTATCGTTTTCCTGCAGACATCAAATCTTTTGTCAGAAGTGCAATGATCAATGTCTATCCGCAGCTTTCAGATACCAGCATAGATTATGGCTGGGGTGGCACACTTGCGATTACGATGAACCGCATGCCTCACATCAGGCAGCTTACAAAGAATGTGATGTCTTCATCTGGTTACTCTGGTCACGGGGTAGGTATGGCGACACTGGCGGGTAAATTATGTGCTGAGGCACTGACCGGTAAGCTCGATAGCTTTAATGTGATATCAAAGCTTGATCATGCAAAATTTCCCGGTGGAGCGGCACTGCGATCGCCGCTGTTAAAGCTGGGCATGATGTACTATTCGTTACGCGACAGACTGTAGCCTGTACGCTGGACGGTGCATTGGGCCGGTGTGTTAGGCGACATTCATCACTTCAAGGTTTGCGTAAGCCAATACCAGCCACTTGTTGCCGGCCTCTTCAAAATTCACATAGACGCGTGCGTGAGCTCCCTGACCTTCGTAGTCAGTCACCATGCCTTCTCCAAATTTTGCATGTTTTACTCGTTGTCCGATGCTGAGACCTGTGGTGTTATCTTCACGAATGGTATCGCGACGCACAGGCTTTGGTGCCATTGGTTTAGTGACATGCATGCGTGGCCGTACTTCCTGCAACAGTTCCGCAGGAATTTCAGAGATAAACTTTGACGGTGTGTTGAAGTGGTCACGGCCGTATAGTCTGCGATGTTCGGCCATGCTTAAGTATAGTTTTCTTTCTGCACGCGTGATACCGACGTAGCACAGGCGACGCTCTTCTTCTATTTTGCCTGACTCCTCTATCGAGCGTTTACTTGGGAACAAGCCCTGTTCCATACCGGTGATAAATACCATCGGAAACTCCAGGCCTTTGGCCGAGTGCATCGTCATTAGTTGCACGCAGTCTTCCCATTCGTCACCTTGTTTATCACCTGCCTCCAGAGCTGCGTTGGCAAGAAAGGCATCGAGCACAGTCATATCCGGCATATCCTCGGGTAAGTCCGGCGGATCAATGCCGGCACCGACGAGTTCCTGCAGGTTTTCCACTCGCGCCTCGCCTTTTTCTGTTCGGTCTTTTTTATAGTGTTCGAGCAGACCGCTGTGTTCGATGACATGTTCGATCATTTTATCGAGCGACATGTCTTCTGTATCTTTACGCATCTGCATGATCAATTTCATGAAAGCACCAACCGCGGTTGCGGCTCTGCCTTTCAATCCATTAGCGGTCAGAATTTCTGCACTGGCATGCCATAAAGAGACATTGGCTTCGGTAGCGACGGTACGGATCTGCGATATGGTCTTTTCACCGATACCCCGTGTTGGCTGATTGACTACGCGTTCAAACGATACATCATCATCTGACAAACTGATCAGACGTAAATACGCCAGCGCATCTTTTATTTCCATGCGCTCGAAAAAGCGCAAACCACCGTAGACCCGGTACGGTATGCCGCTTCTGATGAGCTCTTCTTCAAGTGCACGGGATTGTGCATTGGATCGGTACAGGATAGCGGTTTCCGAGCGTGTACCGCCATTGTGCAGATGTTCGAGAATGCGCTCGATGATAAAGCGTGCTTCATCGCCTTCGTTGTGTGCGCTATAGAAAGTGATCAAATCACCTTCGCCAATATCGGTCCAGAGGTTTTTACCCAGGCGATCTTCGTTGTATTCAATCAGTGCATTGGCGGCGTTAAGTATATTGCCGGTTGAGCGATAATTGCGTTCCAGCCGAATAACTTTGGTGTTGCTGAAGTGGTGCTGGAAATTGAGAATGTTCTCAACCTTCGCACCGCGCCAGCCGTAGATAGACTGGTCATCGTCACCGACGGCAAAAAGGTTACCTTTGTCACCAGCCAGTAGTTGCAGCCAGGCGTACTGAATGGAGTTGGTGTCCTGAAATTCATCGACCAGCAAGTGCTGGAATCTGTTTTGGTAGTGCTGCAATAGTTCTTCGTTGTCACGCAGGGTTTCAAGTGCTCGCAACAAAAGCTCGGCAAAATCGACAGCTCCGGCCAGTTGGCATGCTGTCTCGTAAGCCTTATAGATGCGAATCATCTGCTGTTCGGTTGGATCGTCATCATCGCGAATATGTTCAGGCCGCAAACCGTCATCTTTTTTATTATTGATGTACCACATGGCATTGCGTGGTGGCCAGCGGGACTCATCGAGATCCAGGCTGCGGATGGCGCGTTGTACCATGCGGCGCTGATCTTCGGAATCGAGTATCTGGAATGTCTGTGGCAGGTTGGCTTCTTTCCAGTGTATGCGAAGAAAGCGATGCGACAGTCCATGGAACGTACCGATCCACATTGGGCCAATTGAGGTGCCGAGCAACCCTTCGATGCGGGAGCGCATTTCGCCTGCGGCTTTGTTGGTGAACGTTACCGCCAGAATCGCAAATGACGATACTTGCTCTACCTGCTGCAGCCAGGCAATGCGATGGGTCAGAACTCGCGTCTTGCCGCTGCCGGCACCGGCCTGAATCAATAGCGGGCCGGGTTCAGCGGTCACTGCTTCGCGCTGTTCGGTGTTCAGTGAATCAAGTATGTGAGAGACATCCATAACGCATTTTACCAGATGCTTCGATGTTCATACCGGACAATCCTTTGTCATACGGTTGGGTAGATAATCGGACCTACCGAATCAGAATGTCTTCCGGAATAGTTGCATTTAGCTGAGTCGATAAGTGCACGATTGCGGCAATTCCTTTTTCCTGCGGATTCAATGTCATTAGACGCACTTTTGGGGCGTCTGTATCGATCAGTACACCAGCGGTTTTTTCGGGGTCGGAAAGTGATTTTTCGATCGATTTTTCAAGTTTGGTCAACGATGGACCCAGATCTACGACAGATACCTTTTGCAGCGCTGTCAGGAGTTGTTGGCGGAGAATAGTCGCGACCGCAGATAACAGCCGGCTGTCGATTGTACGTGTTAACTGCAGATCTTCGAAAATCAGTTGATTTTTTATTGGGTCGGCGACAGGGCGGGTACTTATATACACATTACCTGAGGTTTTAATCATTGAACCGAGCACGCTTGCGTCAAAACCAACATCGATAACTAAAAGGTGCTCTGCCGGGTAGAGATTTATCGAGGTGACTGTCAACACGTTGGATTTACCAGTTGTGTAGGTTTTGCCGATAATTTTTTCGGCTATCTCACCTTCGAGCTGATCATAGGGGATGTGCAGCAACAGGCTGAAGTCAACTGTTCCGGGGGTGGAAGTCTGGGGTTGCAGATCCGGCAGCGACAGCACTGGTGTATTTTTTTGCGACGCTGCCGATGCGATGTCTGTCTGAAGCAGCTGTACCGATGCACCGAGATCAAAAGACAAACCGACATGATCGGGTTGTACATCTACTTCAGATACCGAGGCGCTGAGTGGTGTGATCACCAGCTGGCTTTCCTGATCCTTCAAATCAACTGGCAGTGTATGAATGCGCCATTGTTCTTGCAGCGTCCTTCTGAATGAGTCACAGTCGACTACGTCGGTCAGTTTATTTTTTAAGGATTTGAGCTTGCGCTGCAGGGCGCGGTCGACAGATTTTCGCAAATTAATTCGCAGATTGCCCACCAGAGTGATTCCTGGGTCGGACAACCATTCGTAACTCACCGTACCATCGATCACAGGACACCAGTTTTGTCCGATATCCACACTCAGATCTGCAATTAACATCAATTTGCCGTCGATATCTTTATTGCGCAGGCCCAGCAATTTACCACCATGACCATCGACACTGACGAGGCCGGCAAAGCTTAGAGGTAGTTTTAACTGCAGCTGCTCGCCACGAGACTCGATCTTCACATCACCGTCTCTTTTTATTGAGTAGCGCCACGAAAGTGTTGCGCACACTTTTGCACCGAGTACTTTTTTGCAGTTTTGCTTTTCTCCGTTACCGGATTGTGGCTCTCGTGTTGAATGCTCGGCTGCAAGTATCAGTGACCGATAAGGAAGACGCGCGTGCAAGCCGATGTTGCTTTTCACCGGTTCGAGTCTGAGGCTTGAATAGGCGAGTTCGGGTTTTATCGAGAGCTGTTGATCGTTAAATTGTAAGGACCGCAGCAGCCATCCGGCTATACCTGCAATTACAACAAGTATTGTCAGTGTCCAGATCCATTTTGATCGAGTGCTCATACGGATAATAGAGGCCTCAACGTTGGTGAAAAATTTGCCTGTATTTTGTCGGCAGACAATAGATTCTGTGAAGCTTACAGCGTCAGTGGTTTGTCATCATCAAAACTAATCGGTAGCAGAGTTTTAAAATTTTTCAGCATACATTTTTTAACATTTGTAACTGGTTGATTTGGTGAATAAATCTTTGTTTTGCAGGTGATGTGTACGCTCGGGTTCAAGGAATCTATGTGGCGGTCACTAATAAGCACAACCGTTGCATGAATATGTGTCGGGGCCAGTCTCAGGACGGATGTAACACACTGTTGCGTCAGTGAGCGGTATCCAAGATTGTCTAAATTACTGGCAAGTAAATATCATTAAATTCGGAAAATTAATCAATGAACAAAAAGTTATTCAAATTAGCTGTATTGGGTGCTTTTGCGAGCACTGCCAGCGTGGGTATCGCAACGGATGACCTGAGTAATGCCCTGCCAAATGCAAAAGCAGGTGAGTGTTACGCTCAGGTTCTTATTCCTGCGCAGTACCGCACTGAGTCTTCAAGAGTGGTAGTTAAAGAAGCCAGCGAATCCGTTAAAATTATTCCTGCCAAGTACGAAACTACTGAGCAGCGTGTACTTGTAAGCGAAGCTGGCAGCGAACTTAGAGTTATCCCTGCTACTTTCGGCACTGCATCAGAAACCTACCAGGTATCTCCTGCATCCAGTCGTTGGGTGATGGGTTCTGTAGGTAGTTCAATTGGTGCTGATTCAGCGCTTGTTTCTATGGCCCGTGCCAGTGGTGCTGCTGTTGATAGCGCCCGTGCAGGTCAGTGCTTTGCCGAGCACTTCGAAGCACCTACCTACAAGACTGTTACTGAGCGCATGCTGATCTCTGAAGCTTCAGAGACAATCAAACTTACTCCAGCTAAGTATGAGTGGTCAGAGCAGCGTGTAATGGTTTCTCCTGCTTCTCGCAAGCTGGTTGAGATTCCTGCAGTATTCGAAACTACGCAAGAGCGCGTTAAAGTTGAAGATGCAAAGACTGTATGGAGAAAAGGTCGTGGCGCAATTGAGAAAATCGATCACGGTACTGGCGACGTAATGTGCCTTGTTGAAGTTCCAGCGGTCTACAAGACTGTTAGCAAGCGTGTACTGAAAACTCCAGCGTCTACTCGAGTGACTGAAGAGCCGGCTCGTTACGAAACTATCCGTGTACGTAAGCTGGTTGCTGATGCAACTGAGTCTCGTGTAGCACTTCCTGCTAAGTACGACGACGTAACCAAGCGTGTTATGGAAACTGGTGGTTCTCATTCATGGCAGGCTAAAGGTGCTCGTGGTAACTTCGGCAAAGCAACTGGCAACGTTATCTGCCTCCAGGAAACTCCTGCGAAGACAGCTAGCATTTCACGTAAGGTTGTGAAGACTCCTGCTTCAGTACGTCGTGTTGAGATTCCTGCGAAGTACGAAACTAAGCGTGTACGTCGTCTTGTTGAAGATGCACGTGAAGTCCGAACTGCAATTCCTGCGGTAACTGACACTGTTTCACGTCGCATTGAAGTTAAACCTGAAAGCCTCGAGTGGAGATCTGTTCTGTGTGAAACTAACATGTCTCTTGACACAATTCAGGATGTACAGCGTGCGCTTTCTAAAGCTGGTTACAACCCTGGACCTATCGATGGTGTTCTTGGTCGCCAGACTATGACTGCAGTTGAGCGTTTCCAGCGTGCTGAGAACCTTGCAACTGGTAGTTTGACTATGGATACTCTTAAGAAGCTGGGTGTTAGACAACACTAAGTTGTACTTCTAAGCTGTATCAATAAAGGGGGCCACTTTCAAGTGGCCCTTTTTTTTTGGTTTTCTTTTGACCAATATTGATCTGTCAATTCCTGTGGCCTGAATACCCCTGTTGCCTGTCAGACGAGCCACGATGGCACATTGGCTGCTACTACCGTGAGACCGGCTGCAAATCCGCACCCGAAAAACAGGTATCAGTCATGTCCCTGCTCTCTATTGCTGGTAACGCATTACAGATTTCACGAATCATCGCTCTATCTGCAGTCTGCTGCGCTTCAGCAGCGCTGGCTGATCCCTCTACGGCACCGTTCACTTATGACTACGAGTCAATAGGTGAGGCCCCGGCGTCAGAGGCTGAATCAGAGCCCGAGCTCGCGAGTGCGCTGCCGCAAATTACTGACCCGGTGCAGAAAGTTATGCATGCGGTGGTAACAGTGGAGGCGACTGCTCGCAGTGGCGCGAGAACCGAATCGACATTTGGTACCAATCGAAAAGGTACTGGTGTTGTTATTGATTCAGAAGGCTTGATCGCTACTGCCGGCTATATAGTGGCCGAAGCAGAATCAGTCAGTGTTACTTTTGCGAATGGCATTACTGATGAAGCGGAAATTGTGGCTTATGACGATAGCCTCGGAGTGGGTTTACTGCGTCCGAAAAACTTCCGTTCCACCTACGCGCTGGAGCTGGGCAACTCTGCCGATGTTAAAAAAGAGCAAAAAGCGCTGATACTTCCTGCGTCGGGTGAAGAGGGTGCCAAGTCAGTAACGATTGGTAAAGTTAAACCGTTTACCGGTGGTTGGGAGTACATGCTTGACGACGCCATACATACTTATCCACCCAGTATTGATTTCAGTGGTGCCGCTCTTTTGTCTGCCAATGCAAAGTTATTGGGCATCGGTGCACTGGTTTCTATCGATATAGATATCGATCCGAAAGTACGTGTACCGGGTAATATCTTTATTCCAATTGATGCCTTGAAAAGTGTTATGGGTGAGTTACTGACTACCGGTCGCAGTAAGTCTTCAGTTAAACCGTGGCTCGGCTTTGAAACAAAAGACACCAAGAGCGGTATTAAAGTCGGAGCGGTTTATGATGATGCACCTGCTGCACTCTCTGGAATTAAGGCGGGTGATAAAATCATCGCCATTAATCAAAAGCAGGTTTCCAGTCTTAAAGATATGTATTCCAGACTATGGACGGAACACAAACCTGGTGACAAGATCCATCTTTTGATTCTGCGTGAAGATCAGTTTGCAAACGTGCCCGTAGAGACTGTAGATCGTTATGAATGGCTGAATTTACAGGATGCCAAAGACTCTGACCTCAAAATCACTGAAGCTGACGAGTAGTAATTTCAGCTCTTACAATGGTCCGTGGCTGGTGGGTTTGTAACATAAGATGGAAAAAAACGTCGACACTGGTTAAACATTACACTGTTTGCTGTGGTCAACTAAGAACCGCTTAAGGTAATAAACTGTACTTGCAAAGAAGCACGCTGGCTTGCAGACTATAGTCTGGAGAGGTGAGTTTCTCGTCGTCTGAGTACCAGTGGATGGTCAAAAAAACCTCATTTGTAAAATTAGGTAAAGCGTTGCAAAGTGAGGTAAACCTGTCTACCGGTTTACCTGCAGCGCGTTTAGACTTAATCCAAGACGAAAAACGTCCGAATAATAAGGAAGATACGGTACTTTGTTGCAGTTGGAGGCGAAGACACAACAGTGTTTGGTGATGATTACAGATCTTTATTAATTATCCAACTACAAAATATCGTTACACCCCGGCGTAAACGTTTTTTTCGATGCTAATATAGTTGTTCGATGGTTGAACTATAGGAGATACATAATGAAGGCTTTATTAAAAAAGAGTAGTGCAGCAGAACCATTTAGCTTTTCGTTCGTGAACGATGAAGGAAAAATGGTACTGAAAAGTGAAAATTACAAAGCAAAGGATAGTGCTTCCAAAGGTATAAATTCGGTTAAAAAGAATTGTACCGAAGATAAGCGTTACGTTCTGAAAGAATCTACCAACGGTATGTACTTTTTCAACGTTAAGTCAGCTAACGGTCAGGTTGTCGCTACCAGTGCGATGTATCCAAGTGTTCAGGATAGAACTGATGCAATCAATCACGTTAAAACTAATGCACCCGGTTGTTCCATTGAGGAGCAGCTAGGTTAAGTTTTAGCTTGGTTAAAATTTTCAGTGAAATTGAAAAGAAGTATCGGACACGATTTTTTCCTAACGGCAGCCACACTGGTTGCCGTTGGTTCATGTGCTGTTAAAGAACTTCCACCTCCCGATGGATGGGAACCTGATACACCTCCCCTTGCGGTTCCCGGTGCATCACCAAATGCAGGTGAGCTACCCACACTCGGTCAATCAGCACCTCGCAACCCTGCGGCAGGGTTACCGACACTTGGGCAATCTGCATCTTTGAGAACTGCAGAAGCTAGCCCTGCGTCTGCTCTCGTTGTTGACCATCAAAAACTTCTCGATAGTCACAACTCTATCCGTCAGCGTTTGGGGATTCCGGCACTGCGTTGGTCTGCAAGGCTTGAATCTTATGCTGCGGATTGGGCAAACTTCTTAACAACACAGGCTGACTGCTTACCCCGCCGACGAGGTTCCGCAGGATTATCTCAGAACGGCAGCAGACTCGGAGAAAATTTAGCGCTGCTTGCGCCAGTACGCTTTGGTGATGGTCGTACTGAATCTGCCGCGATAGATGAAAGCAAAGTAGTGCTTGATTGGGTCAGACAGGGAATAGAGTACAACTACGATGATAACGAGTGCGGCATAGGGAAAGTTTGCGAGAACTACACTCAGGTAGTCTGGAGAGATACTCAGGTCATGGGCTGTGCAGCGGCGAGCTGTCCGGATAAGTCCCAGATTTGGGTGTGTAATTACGACCCACCGGGTAACTTCTTCGATCAAAAACCTTACTGATTAGCGGCGACACTACTCTTTCGCTGGTTTTGTGTTTCTGACCTTTGTTAGCAGATCAGGGGAGTTTGCTATTCCCCATACTTCCAGCTCTTTAAGTACCTGAGTGCCGAGTCTTAACGACAGACGGTCGCAGCCACTAACCTACGATCGCAAGCTTAGGTAAAATTGCGTATGCGGTGGACAGTAGTTTGGTGAATATAGGAATTCCCATAATACTTAACAGAATTAACCCCAGAAAAACGAAGTGACCGTAGCGCCTGTTATATTCGAGATAGATACTCGAAAGCCTGCCCGGTAGAAAGTGTCCGAGTATGTAGTGTCCATCCAGTGGACCGAGCGGAATCAGATTAAACAGCATCAGGAGAAGATTTATAGAGGCAAGGAAAAAGAAAAAAGTTTCCGGCCCTGGCTGTGTAAACCAGGTGTTGCCTGATTTTACACCTGCGTAGTAGATATTGATTGTTATAAAAGCCAGTAGTAAATTCATTGCAGGCCCTGCTGCTGCTACCAGTGGCGTGCCCCACCTGGCCCATTTACCAGTGTAGTTGTTGGGATTTGTTGGCACCGGCTTGGCATAACCAAAACCGACCAGCACCACCATGAGAAGGCCTATCGGGTCGATGTGGGCAATCGGGTTGATGTTTAGCCTTCCCAGTCTTTGTGCTGTGTCGTCACCTAAAAGTTTCGCCGATGCTGCATGGGCATATTCGTGAAATGTCAGTGAGATAATCAGAGTGACTATGATCAGTACGAACAATGAGTACTGTTGGCTGTAAAGAAGTTGCAGCATAAGGTTCCGTTAAAAAGTACCTGGTGTAGCGTTTAAATTGAAGCCGGTGGTGTACAACAGACAAGGTTACCTGTGCTATGTGCCAGGTAACTTATAGTCTTTGAAATCTTCGCGTAGCTTAAGCTTATTCAACTTGCCGGTGGCACCGTGTGGAAGCTCATCGACAAACTGCACGTCGTCTGGCAGCTGCCATTTCGCAATTCGCTCACCAATATAGTCAAGTATCTCTTTCTTGTCTGCCTTTGCGTCTGGTTGTGTCACAGCAACCAGCAAGGGTCTTTCATCCCACTTGGGGTGTGCGATCGCTATAACTGCAGCTTCTACAATGGATGGGTGTCCGACAGCGATATTTTCAAGTTCAATCGAGCTTATCCATTCGCCGCCTGATTTGATGAGATCCTTTGTGCGATCAGTGATCATTATATAACCGTACTTATCGATGGTTGCGACATCGCCTGTGTCAAACCATCCATCGGCATCCACTGATGGCTTTTCACCATAGTATCCGGAAGTAACCCAGTGACCCCGCGCCTGTAGTTTGCCAAACGATTTACCATCGTGTGGCAGTGCGTCGTTGCTATCATCGACAATACGCAGATCAATACCGAATACGGTTTTGCCCTGTTTGAGCTTGGTTTCCATCTGTGCCTCGTAGTCGAGTTCCTGCAGGTGAGGCAATAGAAAGTTCAGCGTGCCGAGCGGGCTGGTCTCGGTCATGCCCCAGGCGTGTATAACCTGTACATCGTAGTCTTGTTCGAAGCACCGTATCATCGCTTCCGGAACGGCAGAGCCTCCTATAACAACGCGTTTCATGTGCGGCAGTGCAGCGCCGCTTTCTTTCAGGTAGCTCGTTAGCATCATCCAGATAGTAGGTACCGCAAGTGACAGAGTGCAGCGTTCCTGATCGAGTAGTTCATGAATTGATTTACCGTCCATCGCAGGTCCGGGCAGTACGAGCTTGCAGCCGTTCATTGGTCCCGCATAAGACACACCCCACGCGTTAACATGAAATTGTGGTACGACCAATAAAATAGAGTCAGCACCTGAGAGCCCGAGCCCGTTCGGCACTGAACTACCCATCGCATGAATTAGTGTTGAACGATGGGAATAGACAACACCTTTTGGATTACCGGTAGTGCCGGATGTATAGCAGATACTCGATGCCGCATTCTCGTCAAACTCCGGCCACTGATAGTCAGATGTGCCCGATGCCAGCAACTCTTCATAGCAGTGCACGTTTTCCAGCGTGGTGTCCGGCATGTGCTTCCTGTCGGTCATGATCACTATATGTTCTACTTTAGTGAGTTGATCTTTTATGCCTTCAAGAATTGGTATAAATGTCAGATCAGTGAATATGACCTTATCGCCCGCATGCTCGATGACGTAAGTCATTTGCTCTGTAAATAGCCGTGGGTTAATTGTATGCAGAACGGCACCGCTGCCAGACACTCCGTAGTAGAGTTCAAGATGACGGTATCCATTCCAGGCAAGCGTCGCAACACGATCGCCTTTTTCGATGCCAAGTCTGCTTAAGCTTGACGCCAGTTGTCTTGTACGAGTGCCCATCTCGCTGTAGGTGTATCTGTGGATCGGTCCTTCAGTGGTGCGTGAAACAACCTCAACGTCCGGGGCCCAGCGTTCTGCAAATTCGATGATGCTCGATATCATCAGTGGGCGTTGCTGCATCAGGCTGGGGAACATAGGCTTTTTTATCTCTTAGCGGTTCTGGTAGTTACCATAACAAAAGTGTCTGTTATTTGGGATGGCAGAAGCGGCGCTGGAGGTGGAGGTGGTGACGCAAAGTTGCATTGTTGTGTGAGTGATTCGGCAGAGCGGCGGCGGAGGCGATCAAACCACATCCAAAAAAAAAGGCACCATTGCGGTGCCCATTTTTATAGCCAGTTGCTCAGTGGAACGTTAGCGCTTGCTGAGAATGGCCAGTCCCTTTAGCAGATTCAACGCTTCATTCAACTGATAGTCATCTTCAGCCAGATTCTCCGAGCTAACTTCTTCTTCCACTGCAGTGGTTTCTGCTTCTTCTGTATCGTTGCCGTTGCTCAGGTGTCCGGTCAGGCTCGACTCTGTGATGGGTTCGATACCCGAGTCTTCGCGCTGCGCCAGGCGCAGATTGCCGGTGACGATATCTGGTTCAATACCCTGAGCCTGAATAGAGCGACCTGACGGTGTGTAGTAACGAGCTGTAGTCAGTTTGACCGCGCCACCGTTAGGCAGGTTTTGAATAGTCTGGACCGAGCCTTTACCAAAAGTTTTAGAACCCATAACCACACCGCGACCGTGATCCTGCATTGCACCTGCAACAATTTCAGAGGCAGATGCGGAGCCACCGTTAACTAAAACCACGATCGGTGCGCCGTCAAGCATGTCACCGCGAGATGCTGTGTAGCGCAGTCTTGAATCTTCTTCGCGACCGTCTGTGTAGACAATTAAACCGTCGTTAAGGAACGCATCCGAGATACCCACTGCGGCTGACAGTACACCACCGGGGTTGTTGCGCAGGTCGAGTACCAAACCATTCAGCGGTCCCTCAATTTGCATGGTCTCAATAGCTTTGATCATGTCTGAGGGTGTTTTGGTCTGGAAGTGCGAGACACGGACGTAACCGTAACCGTCTTCAAGAATTCTGTTTCTGACACTGGTGACTTGTATTACCGCGCGGGTAATAGTGATTTTAAGTGGTTTATCTTCACCTTCTCTAACGACGGTTAAGACGATATCGCTACCGGGTTTGCCACGCATCAGTTTGACTGCGTCGTTGAGCGCCAAACCTTTAACCGGCTTGTCGTCCAAACGGATTATGAGATCACCGGTCTTCATGCCTGCGCGTGCCGCCGGTGTATCATCGATAGGTGAGACGACTTTGACAAACCCGTCTTCCATACCGACTTCGATGCCGAGCCCGCCGAACTCACCAGAGGTACCGATTCGCAGTTCCTGAAACTGTTCTGTGTTCAGGTAAGTTGAATGAGGATCGAGGCCGCTAAGCATGCCGCGAATGGCGTGCTCAAGGAGATCTTCGTCAGAGACATCTTCCACGTAGTTGCGTTTGATACGAGCAAACACGTCGGAGAAAGTGCGTAGTTGTTCGAGAGGCAGAACATCACTGGAATTGTCTCTTGCACCGACTACATTGTGACCCAGCGTGAGCGATATACCGAGTATCGCGCCGGCGGCCAACAAGGTGATTGGTTTCGAGCGGATTGTCATTGCTTGACTCCAGAACCCTAAAACGGGCCAGTATGTACCTGAATCTTATCATCTTGACTCTATAAAGAGTCGCTATTGGTTGGTCTTTCGGTCAATCTGGTGCATTGCTAACCAGTCTTGCGGGTCAACAGCATCCGCATTGTGACGCACTTCAAAGTATAGTGCTGAAGTGTCTGCGCCGACATATTCACCGACGGTGCCGATCGTGTCGCCAGCCAGTACCAGCTGATCCTTTTGGACTAACAACAACTCAGCCATTCCGTACAGGCTCATATAGCCCTGACCATGATCGACTATGACGACATTGCCGAGGCCCTGCAATTGATCGGCGAATACCACCAATCCGTCAGATACTGCTGAAATGGGCAATCCCAGAGGTGCCTCTATCAGAATCCCTTTCCATTTGAGGAGCCCTTTGGCTTTTGGTTCCGAGAACTTTCGGATCAAAATACCTTCAACAGGATCCGGCAGCTTCTTGCGCATACTGGCAAAATGTATCGTTGCCGGGTTGGATTGCAGGTGTTGCAAACGTTTTCTCAATGTCGACAGGCGATCCTGTTTGGTGACAATCTCGGCAGAGATTTCAGTCAGTTCCCGCTCGAGCTGTGTGCGGTCTTCGAGCGTTTTACTGGTATTGCTTTGAAGCTTGTCGATCGACTCACTGATGCCGTGACTGTATTCAACAATAGATTGGTATTGATCGCCCAGGCGGGTGCGTTTCTTTTGTAGTTGTAGCTGTTTTTGTTCGATCGTATGTACCAGATACCGCTGTGTTGCGAGCAGCTTGTGTCGAGCCTTTATCTCGGGCTTTCCCAGTGCGGCCTGCCACATGGTCGGACGCGGCTGGTTTTCAAGTGAGTGATTAACTTGTGCAAGAAGGCGGGAGTTGTGTCTGATGCTGCTATCTACGTCTTCGATATCACGGCTGATCTGCTGCAGGTTATTATTTATTTGTGGTGAGTTTTGAACCGCAAGATTGTTTTCCTGTTCGAGTACCGACAGGTCATTCATCACGTCGTCGAGGTGTTCAAGAATAACGGTTCGACGTGCCTTCTCGTCATGCAGTTCAAGGTCGAGTGTGGAAATTCTTTGACTGTACAGATCAGCCAGTGATGCCGTGGGTGCTGCGGTATCCGCCGTTACGGTTTCACCGGCGGCGAAAACAGATGCAGAAATGCCCACTGCTATTGTTGCAACCAGAGCAACTGTCGATAACGGTCGGTTTTTGTTTAAACGTGACTTCAATGGGTCTCCGCGACAACTTAATTTTGTTTGTTTTATTTTAAGGACGACTCCGGATAATTAAGGGCTGCTACCTCTTTTTTGGCTCTGATCCAGTTGATTGCATGAACCACTTTTTTGTTCGCAACCAGCTTTCGCTCCAGTGATCGCTTACCCGGAAAGTCTGCGACAAAAATGCCGATGACGATCGTCAGCAATCCCTGACCCGAAAGGATCAGCATAACC
>CAYLZS010000312.1:0-3105 GCA_964388065.1 uncultured Granulosicoccaceae bacterium | reverse complement strand
GTATTGGCCAAAAATTTTACTTCGTTATTTTAGCATATCTTAAGGTTGTGACATAAGAAAAAGGTATTTCTCAATCAATGTCTATTTTTAGAACATTTAGGCCAATTTTACAACATTCATGGCGCAATGTTGCGCCAAACTGACACAGTTCTTGGAATCACATTTTTTATTTAATTACTTATGGGAAAGAAAAATCAATTATCAGCAGTTCAGAAACAAAGCATTTTGTTGTTGTACGAAGAGGGCTATCAGCAGAAGTCAATCGCTACGCGTGTAGGTGTATCAGCTTCTACTGTATGCCGAGTAATTCATTCAGAGAATCCATTTCAAGTTAGGGAAAGAACTGGGCGGCCAAGAGTAACATCTCGTCATGTGGATTCGAAATTGAAACGATTGGTTCAAAGTAATCCAACAATAACTTCTGCGAAGGCAAAACATGAAGTACCGGAACTGGCTGTCTTCTCTGCTCGAACGATACGACGAATACTCACAAGCAGACTAGATCTTCCATCGCGAAAAGTGTCAAAAACCCACTTATGTCCAAAACTGCAGTTAAAAAAAGAATTGAATTTTGTAAAAAATATCAATCTTGGACGAAAGAACGGTGGTCAGAAGTACTTTTCTCTGACGAAAGTACATTCAAGCAATTTACAAACACAAATCACTTTGTTCGACGACCTAGTGGGTCTGAACCTAATAACCCACGGTATACAGTGTCAACTATAAAGCATTCTCCCAAACGTTCCAAAGACACATCGATTCAGTCTTGCGTGATGTGCCGAATGCGTGTGCTTACATTGATGATATATTGGTTGCCTCCTCATCACACGAGCAACATTTGGCTGATCTTCGACAGGTCCTGGAGGCGCTTTCCAAACATAATCTCCGCATATCCGTTTCGAAATCTACCTTTGCCAAGGATTCCGTGGATTTTCTTGGTTGTTCTGTATCAGCTGACGGTATCAAACCTCTCAAATCAAGGACAGTTAACATCACAACGTTCCCATCGCCTACAGTTTTTGCTGAACTCAGGCGTTTTCTGGGTATGGTGGGATTCTATCGCCGTTTCGTTCCCAATTTTGCGAACATTGTCCATCCTATGCAGCAACTAGTCACAATTCATACGAAGGATCCCAAGAGTTTCAAGTGGACTGCCGATGCTGAAGCAGCTTTTACAGCCGCCAAAGAGGCTCTTGCAAATTGTGTCACTCTAAATCCTGTCAGTACATCACCCAAGTTTCAGCTGGTTACTGATGCGTCCTCGGTCGCAGTTGGCGCAGCACTACATCAGCTTTGTGGAGACGCAGTTAAACCGGTCGCATTCTTCTCCAGAAAGTTAACGGCACAGCAGCGAGTGTATTCTGCTTACGACCGCGAACTTTTGGCGATGTATCTCTCAGTTCTCCACTTCAAGCCTATCATAGAAGGACAGCAGCTCATTGTAGTGACCTACCACAAACCATTAACAATAGCATTCCGAAGCTTGGTTCCTGCTAAGTCTGACAGGCAGCAGCGGCAGTTGAGTTTCTTGACGGAGCATGTGTCACAAGTTCTTCACACAAAAGGATCCGACAATGTGGTGGCAGATACACTATCGCGTGCAATCAACAGTGTCGAAGTGGATGCAATTGACATAGCAGCAGTAGCTATTCAACAGGACTGTGATGCAGAAGTCGACAAGTATAAGGACAGGTTGAAGCCATATAGTGTGTCATCTGGAACTGTCTGGTGTGATACGTCAACTCCATTTCCAAGGCCATTTCTTCCAGAACTTCTCCGAAGGCCTGTCTTTAACAGTCTGCACAACCTCTCCCACCCAGGCATCAAATCATCAAGCAAATTAATTGCATCACGCTTCATGTGGCCAGAAATGTCGAAGGACATTAAGCAATGGTGCAGAGAGTGCGAGTCATGTCAACGGGCGAAGATCAACCGGCACACAAAGACGAAGCTAGAAGCATTCAATCTCCCTGCTACAAACCGTTTCGAGGTTGTTCACATGGACATCGTTGGTCCGCTCCCTCCAGCAACAACATTAAGTGGCCAATGCAGTGAAGCGAGGTACATGGTGACATTCATCGACCGTGCAACACGCTGGATTGAAGCCCAACCTGTATCAAACATTGAGGCAAAAACTGTGGCCGATGCCTTCCTTCAGCAGTGGGTGTCGAGATTTGGCGTGCCTCTCTATCTCGTAACCGATCGTGGTCGCCAGTTCGAGAGTGAGTTGTTCGCAAAACTGTCATCGCAAATCGGTTTCCATCGCATACGAACAACGTCATACCACCCCCAATCCAATGGCCTCGTGGAGAGAGCCCATCGCACCATCAAGACAGCTCTGAAAGCCAAAGGTGGAGAATGGCTCCAGCAGTTACCGGTCGTCTTGTTGGGAATGAGAGCCATTCCATTGGAATCTTGTGCGTCTCCCTTCACTATTGTGACTGGCAGCACTCTGCTACTTCCGAAAGTGAACCAGTCGAAACTGACCGATGGCGATTTCATCAAAACCTTGGTACGGTCAATGACGGAAGTCGATTTCAGGAGTCTCAGCGAGGGAAGAATTCATGGTCCACAAAAATCTCTTGAACCGCGGCAGCTAAGAATGGCAAGTCACGTTTGGTTACGCCTGGATCGTGTGCAAAAACCGCTCGAGGCACCGTATAAGGACCTTTCGAAGTGGCTGAGTGGAGAGAAAAGGTGGTCAAACTGAAGAAGCTGGACGGATCAGTTGAAGTGGTTTCTGTTGACCGTGTGAAACCTGCAGTCCTCAAATCGTCTCCTGTACGTCAACTTAAACAGCATCAACCACAAGTACCACAAGCCCCTGATCAACCACAAGTACCACAAACCCCTGATCAACCATCAGTATACGATCGCAGGACACATTGTGGCCACGAGTTCGATTCCCAAAGAAGTTGCAAATTTTCTTTTTTTGACTCCGTCACTGCGGGGGAAGTCCTGTAGTTCACTCTTTTATTTCTTTATTTCGCTTTTATGTTTCTTCACACATAGCAATTTGCCAACAAATTTCTTAACGCGATTTTAAATTGAAGGTCTTGTTGTTGAGTTGAAATTAAATTAAATTTAAATTGCGCTGTTGTAATT
>CAYLZS010000311.1:0-8423 GCA_964388065.1 uncultured Granulosicoccaceae bacterium | reverse complement strand
GAAGGATCATAGGTTGTGCTAAACAGCTCCATAAAGTACGGAATTTCCGTGTGTAACGGTGGAATGTGTTGACCTACCTTCACCTCATCATCTCTGAAGGACCCCGGTGTGACCTTTACATTTTTGCCGGTGTCGGGATTTGATATTTCCAGCATTTCTTCTGGCAATCCTGTGAAAAATTCAAAGTGAATGCCTCTGAGTAACTGATCGCTCGCCGGGTTTTCAGTAAACAGATCACCAGAATCAATTTTTTTCTGCGTTTCGATGTGTTGGCGCGCTTCTAATTGCAGGTTCTTTTTCTTTGGATCGTCTGAATAGGAGTCTCTCAAGGCATCATCTATATCTCTGGGCATTATCCGGTGACCTTCGATCAAATTCGAGTAATAGCAATTCATGGTTCGAACTAGGTCTGCGACGCCTTGTCGAGTTTGCGGACGCATTGCCTCTGCTTGGTGCCTGGACTTTGTCAGCAGGTCTGCCGACAAGTCCGCCAGCGTTCTCGCTGCATCGTCGGGAAACATCGGTTGAATTGAGAAATTGTTCATTTATCTCTGCTGAGAGGTTCGCTTGTTTAAGCGCCTGATGTAAGCAAACATGTGCAAGCTGAGTGAAGTTTAGCCTAAAGCATCTGCCAGCTCATCTCACCTTTATGGCTTCTCCAAAGCTGTGGCATTGCATACAATATGCGCCAGTAGCTGCTAACGAAATGTTTAAGCTAGGTAAATTCTGGCAAAGCATTACCGCAGGTTCGGATCGCCTCAGAGTTACGTCAGTACTCCGAAAAGTGTCCGAATACTAACAAATATTTACCAACGCTTTGAATTAGATGAAAAATCTTTATAATCAAGGTTTAGTCCTCCGCATTTTGATTTTAAAGTAAATATCTGTTTGTAAAGTCAGTTCCACTGTGAAAAGAGGTGCATCTCAGTGAAGATCGATCTACATACGCATACCAAGAAATGTAAATCTGGGGATGCGCCTACTAGAAATGTCTCTCCTAGTGATTTCAAAAAAATTCTAGGAGCCACCGAAGTAGGAATTATTGCAATAACGAATCACAACTGCTTCGACTTACTACAGTTCAACGAGATTGAGCACGGTTCGAACAGTAGTCTACAGGTGTGGCCAGGAATTGAATTGGATGTTGTGGAAGGGGGGGTCAGAGGGCATTTGCTCGTTATCACTTCTCCTTCAAAGGCGAATGAATTTTCGACCGCTGTAGACAACATCTGCGATGGATCTACACCAGACGATTTCGAAACTACCATCGAAGAGGTTTTAAAGGAATTTGATCAGCTTGAGCCACTCTATGTCGCTCATTACGAGCAAAAAAAACCAAACATACCGGATGACCTAATTGATGAGTTAATCAACGGAACGGCTAACCCGGGAAGGGTGATAAAAGAGGTAACTAACTCCATTTCAGCTGGAATATATATTTCCCATGGCCATTCGTCTATTTATGGGTCGGACGTGCAGGATTGGGGTAGTTACGAAATTAATTCGAGAAGTTTGCCGGATCTTCGCCTTCCTGTAGAGAGCTTTGAGCATTTTTGTCTCCTACTTGAAAAAGATCCGACGACTATAAATACAGCACTTGATAAAAAAGATACCGAGCAACTATCACTTACTCCATTCGAGGATGATTCGATTCTGGATATCAGAGCATACAACGATATCAATATCATATTCGGTCCTAAAGGAACTGGGAAATCGTGTATCCTAAGGGCAATTGCTAAGCATTATTCAGAAAAAGGAATCGAAGCTACTGTCTATGAATCCGCGAGCGATAAGCTTGATGAGATTTTCGACATTAAAGGACGCGATCTCTCTTTGAATTTACAGTCATTCGGTATTAACTACTGTAAGGATGAGATTGAAAGGCTCCGAGAATCGGCCGAAGTAGATGTCACTGGTATTAGCAAGTATTTAAATTATTTCCGATCTAGAACGACAAACAAAAATGCTAAAAAGATTAAGATCAAGAACATTGAACCTGAGGAAGAAGGGCGGCCTCGAAGACAGTTTAACGATTTTAATGACGCTGCTAAGAAAGTCATGGAGTTCCTCGACTTTTTGGGAGAAGACCCGGCAGTGGAAAAGGTGCTCTCAGAAGACGAACTCACTGATCTACAGCGTGTCGTAGACGATCTATTTAATCGTCTAGTAGACAAAGAGTGGAAGTCTTTTTCCAGGTGGAAGGAAATCTGCTTGCTGAACAGTGCAATCGAGAAATTTCGGACAGAAGTTGAGAGGAAAACTGGTACTCCCGCAAAACCAATAACGACAGGGTTTCGAGAGTACGCTCTGAATAGGCTGCATATCGTCTCCGATGCCACAGAGATATTACGTAGCGTCGAAATGAAAATACCGATAGAAAAAGAGTTCATCGGTAACCTAGGTACCAGCAAGGGTGGTTTAGAGTTACGTACCGAATATAAAATTCAGGATGGAAACATAGGCGATCCAAAATTAAGTAAACTGCGAGGAGTTAAGAAGGTAACTCAGCAGAAATTTTGCAAGAAAGTGCGCAAGATATTAAAGCATGCTTACAAAAGCGATCTATTTGTTCATGTAGCAGAACTTAATGATATTCCGGACATAGAGCAGATCGAAACAGTGTATGAGCTTATGTTGTTCAAACGTTACTTTGCACTAGAAGGCGTTCAGTACACGCCTTCTAGTGGGGAAGCGTCTATGGTGATGCTTCAAAAGGAGTTGGAAACAAACAAGGATATCTACATATTAGATGAACCTGAGCGTAGTCTGGGGAATGAGTATATCAGTGAGGTTATTGTACCACTGATCAATGATCGCGCACGTGCGGGAAAAAAGGTATTTATCTCCACACATGATGCGAATATAGCGGTACGCACACTCCCGTACAGTTCGGTTTATAGATGTCATGGGAAAGATGGATACGCCACATATATTGGAAATCCATTTTCAAATAATCTGGTCAATCTTAGCGACAAAGTAGATGTAATGGATTGGAAAAATGTGAGCATGAGAACCCTTGAAGGTGGGGAGAGAGCATTCGGTGATCGTGGGAGAATTTATGGAAACAATTAAAGGGAAGGTTATCAAAGTAGACAATAAACGTTGTATAAATATTAAAAAAGGGAGACAACAGATCAAAATACCTCTTACTGAGGACAAGCCGATCGATGTTAAGAATGCTTTTAATGAGCTTATCGAGTGGATACAGGAAGGCGAATTTAAAATTGAACTAGAGGACGTCGGTACAGACCTCTTCTCTCAAGTTGCTGAAGAATATATCTTGCAACTCAATAGAGAAATCAAAGAAGTTCGTGAGGAAATGGACGATCTAGGATTAGTTTATGAGCAGGAGTAGTTCCATCAGTTTACAAAAATATAAGAGACGCGGCGAGGGCAATGGGACGATATTAACTCTCAATTCTCTCACATAACCCGTTAGATAAGATCTAATTCTCCGCAATGCACTCTGCAGTGCATCAATCTGAACTTGATCTTACAGTCTATTCCAGATTTTGTCGGACTTCGAACTGCTCTGGAGTGCAGCCGACTTTCGGAAACTAAAATGTCGAAACTACCTAAAATAGGTTTCCACGCACCTGTCTGTGAGCTCGCTACGCATTCTACCGTCTTCGGAATCTCTAACCTTATGAATAAGCCCCATCTCTTGAAGGTTTCTAAATTCATATCGCTAAAATCTTTGCCTATTCGTGTACATTAAATCAATAAATGTCTATTGTGAATAGACTGCTTCCGGCAGATCAAATGCAGTTGCGTTCGATCATCTCTGGCATTGTCGATCAGGTCGAAGCTAGATTTCTACATGTTAGCCTCTAACGCACTCTTTAGCAGCATGTGCCGCTAACTCACTGAAGAACATTTTGAGACCAGTGCTTTTGCTTATCTCATTGTAGACTCCAGTGCTTTCAGCGGTTCGTGGTGAAGTAATAACTGAAGCTGCTGTGTAGAGTTTTTCTTGCATCAATTTACGACAGAGAATATTGTAACGGTCAGCGTATGAGGCCCCTTGAAATTCCTTAAATACAGGATAGTGTGGTGCCTTATCATTGATAGCTGATTGTGACTTAGGATCGTCCTCTAGCAGGATTAGCCATCCGGTAAACGGCGCTGGATGGTCTCCGAATGCTCCTTCTCTGTATGCAACAAAGAAGTCATGTGCCATGCCAATAGCCTCCTCGCAACGATTATTAAAGTTGTTACCAAATGAAGGACCTACGTGACTTTTTAGCTCAATAGCAGCAATAAGCTGCTTGTCACGCATTACTAAGAGATCCCAAAGCTTAGTTGGCCGGAAGTAGCCAGGCAGAGTGAGTACTTTCTTTTCTATGTGGAAATCTACATTAGTTAATCCATTTGCTCTTATCACATCTATTATTAAGCCAAGAAAACCATCCATATTTTTACCAGCGGTGACACCGCTTCGTTCACCTTGGTCCGTGTTGCCCTTAGCCTTTTGATCCATTTTTGCACTTAAACGACTTTTCCAAAATAACTGCGTGGCAGTTTTTGCTCTTTCCTCGTAGTTAGCTAAATCAATACTCACAATAGGGCTTCTTCTTCTTTGGTTATGCCAAACAGGTCTATTGTGGCAGATCTCATTAGTTTCAAATCATCCTTGTTCGATGCATCAATTAACTTTGAACGTGTAGCTTCAGGTACATCATTCCACAAAGGCAGTCTTATACGTCTTAAGTACTGGGCCTGAAAGCGGAGATACCCCCCACGCATTTTAGTGGTGTAGATGCCTACAAATAGTTCTCCAATTCCTCCAAGTAAAATACTTCTTAGCGCTTTCAAATCCCAGTCATCTGAAGTGATATAATAAAGGTTATGATGAGGATAAAGCTTACCTTCCTCATAAACTATGTGAGCTGCTCCCTTGATATCAGGAATCAATAGTTTGGGTTTATTTGCCAGCGCCGGATAGATCCTATCGATTGTTCTAAACCAGTTGTTTGGGGCCTTTTTTGCAACATGTCGCTTTGAGATTTGTTCTTTACGAGCGTTCAGATAGATGGCCAGTTTTGGGTATAGCTGTAAATCCACCAGCCCCCCTTCTTCAGCAAATGGATTTATTACACCGTGGCCTTTCCACTCAATTTTTCCCGACCATATATCTTTGGTCATAGCGATAGGTAGCTTTCTATCATCCTCTACATCAAGTTCATCGAATGGTCCGATGAACGCTTTGTCTGCTCCAGTGGCGACACCGATACCGACCTTACATCCTGTTTCCTCAATAGACGGGAATAGATTTTCAAGTCTGCGCACTAAAGCGAGCTTATCAGGGGAATGTAGAATCCAAGGCTCCGAACCGGCAGCTACATTCATTACTTCGTAAACGTTACTTTTTACTCCAGGTTTTCGTTTTGAAAGCAGCGTTTTTGATAGCTTTGATAAGGCAGGCTTTGAAATAATTGGTTGTTTTGAAATACGCGTAATATTTGAAGAATCACGTGTGATAACAGTTATCGCTGGATAAGCGGTAACTTCAGTATGAAACGCATCTGTATCGACCATATCGATATAGACGTTTAAGTTAAAATTCTCCGCAACCATTCTTCGCAATGGCCCACCGTACTTGTTTTTCATCCAACGGTCAGCACAGATAAAACCTAGTTTCCCGTTATCGTTAAGAAGGCTGAGAGAGTTCTCTATAAATGCTACGTAGATATCAGCACGGTCATAGATCGTGCTATACCGTCGCCGGTACTCATCAACAAGGACATCGGGTATCTGTTCTTGTCGTATGTACGGTGGGTTCCCAGCCACATAGTCAAAGTTTTCATCTAAAAAGATGGTAAGGAAATCTCCCTTTATTAGCCAGGAGTTGGCTAGTTCCTTTGCTTCGTCTGTTGCAATACCCTGATCAATCAACAAGGTATAAACTTTATCGTACGTATTTTTGAATGAGGTGTTATGAAGCTCTACCGCCCGTATGCAGTTGGATAGTACTGAGGCTGATTGGCCAGAAGGTTTTTTTCTATTCCAAGAGGCGAGCAATCGTTCAATTATCACCAGTAGGAAATCGCTTTCCCCAAATGAAGGTTCTAAGATGCGCTGCTCAGGAAGAGGTTGCTCGACGGTGTAACCGATAAGATCGAGAATAAATTCGACGACCTCCACCCGGGTAAATATCGCGCCTCTTTCTTCTGCGCTGGATTCAGAAAGCTTATCAAGCTCAGCGGTGATAGGGCACATTTCAGGCAGTGAGGCCTGGCTCACGAGGCTTTGGGTAGAAGTAGTCAAAGGTCAGGGAACCTGATTAGACGGGTTAGAAAAGCTCATATTATATGGTTTTTAGACCTAAATACATCAAGAAAAACGTTCATTTTCAACAACATGAAAATTGGCACTAATTTGCAGATGCCAGTTGAGGTTGGCTATCTTTAACCTTTAACCATTGATCAAAACAGGGTAATGTACCCAGTCGATAGATCTCAATCATGTGGCCGATGATTTCATATTCAGTACGTGCATTCGGGTCACCAGCAGAAGCTTTGAGTTCGTTGTCAGCGGCTGTTTGAATTTCAACCCTGATTTCATCACTGACCTCATCAAATATCTTTTTCGCTGAATTGTTATAAAAAGACCGGTACTCGGCGCGGTCCTCCTGTGTGATTTTCCGCTTAACCGGCTTTGGTTTGTTCTTTGGCAATTGCGCGAATTGCTTGTGGTAAATGGGACGGTTTATAGCAGCCATGCTGATAATGCCCCGCCAGTTTTTAACACAATCGGTTGCAAAAGTGACGTACTCTTTCGCCTGCTCCAGACCGCCATATTTAGCAATAAGGTCTTTTGCTGTGAACTTATCGCTTCCGTCGATATCGCGGTTCGTGTCGCCCTGGTATTTAATTGAAAAATGATTGAAGAGGGTAATAATGTCCTCATCCAGTGACTTGCTCTTTTTAACCGGCTGCAAGAATTCGTACTCAGAGAAAAATACACGGGTAGGGTAGAACCGGACATTTCTTTTATCGGTGTTTGCAACCGGTTTTCCGTTGCGCATTGGTGGGTATAGGTTACTGTCGCCGGTGATAAGGCCTGCTTGAACCCCAAGTTCAACGCGCCACTGCAGATGGTGTTGGTATGCACGATAAAGTTCTTTGGGTTTTCTTCCACCGAGCCATTGGTCGCAAAAATTCTCATAGCTGCAGTGATAGTGCGTATTCGCAGACAGATTTTTACCTGCCGCTTTAACCATTTTATTCAAATGGTAGTAGAGCACCAGTAGGAAAAGCTTGTGCTGCGCTCCCTTACCTCCCTTTATACGGTCAAAGTTGTACGTGTGATACTTGAATCGCCGATTCTGGTAAATATCCAGTAAAACAGGATCAGGGGTAAAGGTGTAGAGATCCCCCAGGTTCTTCGCACGGGGTTTATGCTTCACATGGAGAAACGAAAAACTGTCGTTCTCCCGGTCACGATCCCGGAGTTTTAGAAAATCCACGGTACAATAATGGATGGTGGTGAACTGCAACTGGTGTAGAGCGATAACCACTTCCCTGATGGTTTTGCTGCTCTTACTCATACCCATTGCTTTGATCAGACCGCCAGCAGTGTATTGGAATGGCTCTTTGTAGTATTTGAGCTGGTTGTTCAACCACAACCAGATATTAAAGGCCATGGAACCGGGTATGCCGTAGGTTGGGTGAACCGTTATTAGGAAGCTATTGTCTCGTGTCGCTTCAAACTGATCGATTTTTTCGCGTTCTGTTTTGAGGCATACCTTGGCCCCGTAAATACTGTCATCATCAGTGATCTGGAAGTAGTAAGGTAAGAGTTCCATCACCGCGTTGGGGATGAATATTTTGCTGAAGTTGCTCGACATGCCGGTAAGATAACCCCAGCGATGGAGGTTAAGCGATTATCGGTTTGGAAAGCTTGACCGGACAATGTGGTATTCGGACTCAGAATCACTCACATCATCTGGTGTAAAACGGCTTTCTGTTCAAGTGAGTTCCAGTCACACCCAGTGTGATAAGTAATCCACTGGATAATCTGTAAAAGAATCGCTAGAACGCCGGGGACTCGCCAAACCCTTTAATAAACAGGTACATAGGAAATATCCTCGTCCGCGCAGTACACCCGAGATACCGGTGTTGTCCACTCGACACGTCCCCGCAGTACACCCCAACTACCGCTATAGTCCACTCCAACCCGTCCGTAGTCTGTTATTGTCATTTGTCAATAGCTGTCATTTATTACAGCGCCGCAAACCGATTTAGTGTTACTCGCTGTAACAGATAGTACCTTGATGTTGTATAAATGCAACAACACCCGAGATGATTGAAAATGGGCGATCCTGCGTGCCGGCAAGTGTTATCGCCAGTAACACAATGTTACTCGGAGTAACATAAGGTGGTATAATGCATTTATCATATTGTTAAATAACACTATTATCC
>CAYLZS010000310.1:0-4741 GCA_964388065.1 uncultured Granulosicoccaceae bacterium | reverse complement strand
CAGGTTGTGATGTTAGCTGGTTGCAGAGCGGGTGTCGTACAGTGGTAGTACTCCAGCCTTCCAAGCTGATAACGTGGGTTCGATTCCCATCACCCGCTCCACTTTCCATCGCTGCCACAGCTTTGGCTGAGTGCTTTGGTAATGTGCCGGAATGGAGTTGTTGTGGTTTAAGGAGCAGGTTTGTTTGGCCTGTTAAGCATCTGTTGTCTGTGCATCTGTTGTCTGTGTAAGGGTCCATGTAGGGTATTTGCCCATGTAGCTCAGGGGTAGAGCACTCCCTTGGTAAGGGAGAGGTCAGCGGTTCAATTCCGCTCATGGGCTCCAGTTTGAGGCGGGTCGAATTATTCGGACTGCTGTTTTTAAAGTGTTGTTTTAACGATAAATTAATAAGACCAACTTAACTATTCAGGGTCACTAGTAATGTCGAAGGAAAAATTTGAACGTACGAAACCGCATGTAAACGTAGGCACAATAGGCCACGTTGATCACGGGAAAACGACGTTAACAGCAGCACTGACCAAGTGTCAGGCAGAAGCGATGGGCGGAGAATTCAAAGATTACGGCGATATCGACAACGCCCCTGAAGAGCGCGAGCGTGGAATCACAATCGCTACAGCTCACGTAGAGTATGAATCAGACAACCGTCACTACGCCCACGTAGATTGCCCGGGCCACGCGGATTATGTGAAGAACATGATCACGGGTGCGGCCCAGATGGACGGCGCGATCCTGGTGTGTTCTGCAGCAGACGGCCCAATGCCACAAACGCGTGAGCACATATTGCTGTCGCGTCAGGTTGGCGTGCCTTACATCGTTGTGTACATGAACAAAGCAGATCAGGTAGACGATGACGAATTGCTGGAACTGGTGGAAATGGAAATCCGCGAGTTGCTCGATACCTATGAATTCCCGGGCGACGACACACCGGTAATAACAGGTAGTGCGTTAAAAGCCCTGGAAGGTGACACCAGTGACATTGGTGTGCCGAGCATCACCAAGCTAATCGAAGCGATGGACAGCTACTTCCCGTTGCCGGAACGTCCGGTAGACGGCGCATTCCTGCTGCCAATAGAAGATGTATTCTCAATCTCTGGTCGAGGCACGGTAGTGACCGGCCGTATCGAGCGCGGCATTGTAAAGGTGGGTGAAGAAGTCGAGATAGTCGGCATCAAAGAAACCACCAAAACGACAGTGACGGGTGTGGAGATGTTCCGCAAGCTGCTTGATCAGGGAGAAGCGGGCGACAACTGCGGTATTCTGTTGCGCGGTACCAAGCGCGAAGATGTAGAGCGAGGCCAGGTACTGTGTGTGCCAGGCTCCATCAACCCGCACACGAAGTTCGAGTGTGAGGTTTATATCCTGTCAAAGGATGAAGGTGGTCGTCACACGCCATTTTTCAAAGGCTACCGCCCGCAGTTTTACTTCCGAACCACGGATGTAACGGGTGCATGCGAGTTGCCATCGGGCGTAGAGATGGTAATGCCGGGAGACAACATCAAGATGGATGTCGAGCTGATCGCGCCGATTGCGATGGAAGAAGGACTGCGCTTTGCGATCCGCGAAGGTGGCAGAACAGTGGGCGCAGGCGTCGTCTCAAAGATCCACGCCTAAGTAGCTGGCAACAGGAAAACCAGCCTATTTAGCTGACCTGGTCAGCTGGATATCAGCTAACAGGAAAAAGAGCAGGTTGATTATCGGTTAGATAATCTACAATAAGAAGAAGTGCGAGCGGGGGCGAATTTCGTCTCCGCTCTTTTGCGTTAATTTGCAGGGTCATGAAAACCCTGTAAATCAGCGATGCAACAACAGTTAGGCCAGTAGCTCAATTGGTAGAGCAGCGGTTTCCAAAACCGCAGGTCGGGGGTTCGAGTCCCTCCTGGCCTGCCACTTTAGCGAGTGGTGAGGTAGATAAGGTCTGAAAAGGCCAACGAATAACTGCCTTGCAAAAGGCTGAAAAACGGAAAGAGATGGTGGCAAAAGCAGAGATTATCGAAAGCTCCGCGGATCGGATGAAACTGATCGGTGCTGCAGCGCTTGTGGTTGGCGGGCTGATACTGTTTTACCTGTTCGGTGAATTCTCGTTTTTGTATCGAGTTTTAGCGTTCCTTGTGGTGTTGGGTATCGCTGCATTTTTGTTTCTGCAGACTGCTCGTGGTGACAGAGCGCTCAGCTTTTTCAAAGACTCTCGAACTGAAGTCAGAAAAGTGGTCTGGCCGACCCGGGCTGAAACAACCCAGCTGACGGTCATGGTTTTGATCATTGTATTTATAGTCGGTTTGTTTTTGTGGATGCTTGACTGGATTCTTGGCGGTGCGTTTCGTTTTATCGCCGGCTTGTAAGTAAGGGGTTTGATTGTGAGCGAAACAGAAGAGAACAAAGCGTCAGAGCAGTCTGAGGCGAATGAGTCCAAAGTGGATTCGGCTTCAGGCAGCGAGCCCAAATCAGAGCAATCTGCAGATAAGCCTGAAGCAGCGCCAAAAAGCGATGCTGCAATGACCGACCCTGCCAGTGCAGATGCTGTTAAAGCTGATGCTGTTAAAAAAGAATCAGCGAAGGAAGAAGTAACGCCTGCAGTTGAAGCGAAAGAAGATAAAAAAGAAGCCAAACCTGCAAAGGCTGAACCTGCTCGAACAAAGCAGCCAACGCCTGAAGACAAGCTCAACATCAACGAAGACCTGCCCTGGTATGTTGTTCAGGCTTTTTCAGGCTACGAAGCTTCAGTTAAGCGGTCACTCATTGAGCGTATAGAGCGCGCAGGTCTCGGTGCTGACTTTGGAGAAATTTTAGTACCCACGGAAGAAGTAGTAGAAATTCGCGGCGGACAAAAGCGCAAGTCAGAGCGCAAGTTCTTTCCGGGCTACGTTCTGGTGCAGATAAATCTTACCGATGAGTCGTGGCATCTGGTGAAGGATGTGCCGCGGGTATTGGGTTTTATTGGTGGTACAGCGGATCGACCAGCACCTATCACGGCCAGAGAGGCCGATGCAATTCTGCAGCGAGTGCAGGATGGTGTCGACAAGCCGCGGCCCAAGGTATTGTTTGATGTTGGTGAAGTGGTGCGTGTAACAGACGGGCCATTCAATGACTTTAACGGTGTTGTTGAAGAAGTTAACTTTGAGAAAAATAAACTACTGGTTGCGGTGCAGATCTTTGGTCGCTCAACACCGGTGGAGCTTGAATTTAGTCAGGTCGAAAAAGCCTGATCGCTTGGTTGTAAGTTTAGGTTGTAGTGTAATTTGGGTTGTTTAATTAAGTAACGGTCTAACATCGGGGAGCTCACTTTAAAACTGAGCGCTTGCACCCGAAGGAGATAATAATGGCCAGAAAAATTGATGCTTATATAAAGCTTCAGGTGCCCGCAGGGCAAGCTAATCCGAGTCCGCCGGTTGGGCCAGCCCTGGGTCAGCACGGTGTGAACATGGAGTTCTGCAAAGCGTTTAACGCAGCAACTCAGCAGCTGGAGCAGGGCGCTCCTGTTCCTGTAACGATCACTGTGTATAACGATCGCTCTTTCACCTACGAGATGAAGACGCCGCCTGCGTCTTATCTGTTGAAGAAGGCTGCAAAACTGCAGAAGGGCAGTGGCGAGCCAAACACCAAAAAAGTAGGCAAGGTAACTCGCGCTCAGCTTGAAGAAATTGCCAAAGCCAAAGACGCCGACCTCACTGCTGCCGATATGGATGCGGCTGTCAGAACTATCGCCGGAAGCGCCCGTAGTATGGGTATTGAAGTGGAGGGCGTATAACATGGCCAAACTTTCAAAACGCGCAAAAATGATCAATGAAAAAATTGATCCTGCAAAAGTTTATGACGCAACTGAAGCCTTCACTCTGCTGAAAGAAGTGTCATCAGTGAAGTTCGATGAAACGGTTGATGTCTGTATTAACTTAGGCGTTGATGCACGTAAATCTGATCAGGTCGTGCGCGGCTCTACTGTTTTACCTAACGGTACAGGTCGCAGCACCCGCGTTGCTGTATTCGCACAGGGCGACATGGCAGACAAAGCCAAAGCAGCCGGTGCTGATATCGTCGGCTTTGAAGACCTCGCCGATTCAATCAAAGGTGGCAACCTCGACTTTGACGTTGTTATTGCCTCCCCTGATGCGATGCGCGTGGTTGGTGCACTCGGCACTATTCTCGGTCCGCGTGGTCTGATGCCGAACCCGAAGGTGGGTACTGTGACACCTGACGTTGAAACAGCTGTGAAAAATGCCAAAGCGGGTCAGGTGCAATTTCGAACAGACAAAGCCGGCATCATCCATTGCCCTGTTGGCAAGCTTACTTTTGAGCCTCAGGCGCTGACTGACAATTTGAAAGGTCTGGTTTCAGAGTTAGTGAAAGCAAAGCCGTCTTCAGCTAAAGGTGTTTATTTAGGTAAGGCAACTGTGACTTCAACAATGGGTCCTGGTATCTCGATAGATTTGAGTCCGCTGGCTCCATAGCCAATAGTAAAAGAAGTTAGTTTTAGACTGATTTGTGTATGGAATCAGTGATGAATTACGGCAACCTTTTTGGTTGCTGTTGAAAGACTTTGAGTGAAACCGCCGACTTGGGGCTTCACGTCAAAGACCGCAGGTGCAGTGTCATTGTTATTTGATGTTCTGCTTAATTGCCTGCGCAGACGAGCCGGATGAAAATCCGGGTTTTTAAAACGAACGGAGAGTCGCTTGTCGGCACTCCAAATTAAGGTGCTCTATGGCTTTAACTCGACAAGAGAAAGAAGCGGTGGTTGCTGAAGTAG
>CAYLZS010000309.1:0-4883 GCA_964388065.1 uncultured Granulosicoccaceae bacterium | reverse complement strand
CCGGGGTGAGGCACGCTCTGAGCCCACCTCACCTCAATCGATCAGTTTCTTCTTTGCTAAGTGGCGCTGGTATTACAGCTCAACAACTGTACAGTCATCAAATACAGCCGAATCGTCGGCATACAGTGTGACAGCACCCTGCGCTGTGTCCGCGGGTGCGGTTTCGGTCGCAGTAACGGTAGAGAAAGCAGTACCCGGTACCGCACTTTGACTGCTGGCTATTGTGTTGAAGCCAGCATCAGAAAAGCCGAGTGTCAGACTCGCGAAACTGGTAGCACGGCCACTGCAACTCAAAGCGTATTCCTTACCGGGCTCTGCAGTAAACTCCTGAAAAATACAGGCAGTTGTGCCCAGCACCAGACCGTCACTGTTGTTAGTGCCCTGAGCATCAACGCTGGATGCCCCGCCACAAGTCAGCCAGTCTGTTGCACCGTTTGCGAAATCACCGTTCGTAAGCAGGTTGTCCGTCGGGTCGACAGTGACTACCGGTGCCGGTGGTAGCACAGGAGGTGTAACTCCACCAGTAAGACCAGACGCTACAATTCCACAGCTGTCAAAAGTAGCATCACTGTCGGCAAACAGTGTAACCACACCGCGAGCGGCGTTAACTGGTGCTGTCAGTGATATATTGGTGTTTGCAAAAACACTGCTTGTAACAGGAACCTGCTGTGATTCCACAGCCTGAAACAGATTGTCGTTAAAGGCGAGCGTGACACTGGAAAAATCACTCCCAGACAGTCCCGTACAATTCAGCTCGTACTCAGTACCGACAGCCACTGCAAACTCCTGAAACAAACAACCATTATCAGTAAGATTGACTGCACCGGATCCATCAATGCCGTTTGCATTTACTACCTGTTGTCCTCCACAGGACTCCCAGCCGTTGAGACCGTTATCAAAGCTTGCGTTAATTAGCAGGTCATTGGCCACCGACTCTGCGACTACAGGATCCACCGTAGCAGGAACAACTGCAGAATCGTCTACCGTTATCGCGCAGTTGTTAAAACTTGCCTGATCTTCTGCGTATAAAGTAACAACACCCTGCGCCGAAGCATCCGGGGCTGTGACGGTTGCAACAAACTGCGCTGTGGTTGTACCCAGCACCGGTGCAATATCTGTAGCCAATGCCGCAAAACTCACATCGGAAGCACTGAGTTGCATGCTTGCAAATCCGGTTGCGTTTGCGTTGCACACCAGCGTATAGGTTGCCTGCGGAATTACCGCAAACTCCTGGAACAGACAACCGTCGTTACTAAGAACTGCACCGTCGGCAGTCGCAGTGGCGTCACCGCCACATACTGACCATTGATCGAGAGTGTTTTGGAAGTCTCCGTTGCTCAGTAAATTGTCTGCCGGAGCAACTGGAACAACCGGTACAACCGGGTCAACTGGTTCAACCGCAGGCTGATCAGGTGTTGTTGACGGTATCAGTGTCTGCTTCGGTGAAGACGCATTTGCAACCCGTACCTCAAGGTTCTGCCCGCCTGTGCGATTGAAGTATTCAACAACAATATCGTGCTCACCGGCAGCAAGTGCAATAGTACCCTGCTCTTCGCGGGAACCGTGCAAACCGTCGTTGTCCACTACCAGCTGGTTGTTAACATACAATGCACTACCGTCATCAGACTCTGTATAGAAAGTATATTGCTGTGCTACAGGGACATATAAAGTGGTTACATAGCGAAAGCCGAAGAATGTATTCTGTCTCGCCGGACTGGTACTAAATTCGTCGAGCTCACCGGATAAAACAGGTGTTAATGCCGCAAAGTCCGGAAGCTCTCTCCAGTCACCCTCGTAGTAGTCATAGCTTATCGCCGCATCGATCGTATTACCTGGAGTAGCAGGAGTAACAGGCTCAACAGGTGCGACACTTCCGTCCAGAGGAGTCAGCAATGAACCCAGTGGCTGTTTCTGTAGTGCAGGTCCTTCAATCTCTACAACCAGATTACTGCCACCGCTCTTTTCAAAATAAATCACCACAACTTCATGGTTACCAGCAGCCAGATTTATACTGCCTTCTTCCTCACGTGAACCATGCGTTCCATCGTTATCCACAACCATTTGTCCATTAATAAACAACTGACTGCCATCATCGGACGTTGTATAAAATGTATAGTTGCCCGCTTGTGACAAATTGAAGTTCGCAGTAAACCTGAATCCGAAGTTATCGTCCTGTTGACTTGCACCAAGGCTAAAGGTTTGAGACTGACCGGTAGCTACCGGTGTCAGGCTGTCAAAGTCAGGAAGTTCATTCCATTCACCTTCGTAGTACTCATACACAACAGACGCAGGTGGCTCCGGTACTCTTTCTGCAGTTGTACTAATCAGAAGTGTATGTCCCGACGATGGAACACCGTTCGCATCGAGAGCAAACACCCAGTAGTAACCCGGAATCAGCACGTTGCTGTTCGCAGGCAACTGGATGCTGTAGTTTCCAGACTGAGTTTCGGTGAAAGAAAGCGGTACAAAACGCTGATCGGTTGAGTGATGATGAGTCAGTGCTACAAGTCTTAGCATAGCAAATGATTGCATTCCGGCAGTCGCCGTCAGACTGATGGTGTCCCCGGCTGCAGCTTCAGAAGCACCGGATGCAATCTCCGGCTGTACCGCTCTTGTACCATCAGCGTTAAATAGATAAGGCGGTTCGTATATTTCACCGTTTTGTTGATTGGTAGCACAGTTACCACATAAACCACCACCCATCGATGCAACGCGGCCGTCTTTAAGAAGGAGTGCAGTCGTGTGATAGTTTCGAGGTTTATTGTGTGGAGCGAGTAGAGTCCATTGCCCGGTATCAGGATTCCAGATCTCCGGAACAATCTGAGTACCTTCATCAGAGAACTGAATTCCGCTGCTGTTACCACCGATAACCAGTACTTCGCCATTTGGCAAAACAACACTGTCCTGCATTGAACGCGCGTGCGTCATAGACTCCGTTGCAGTTACTATCGGAGTACTGCCATTGATATCGATGGTAAGGGCCGAGTTTAGTGCCGGCTGACCACCACCTGCTATAAGCATTTTACCAATGTCATACATCACTGTTGTGTTGTACAAACGATGTGGATCACCGGATTCGCGTTTACCGTGTGAAGTAAAGGACTGGCCATCGGTATACAGATCAATACTGAACAGCTCGCTACTCGGACCCGGGTGAAACAGTCGTCCATCAGGTGCAACGTTCATAGCCGGAAACCAGTCACGTAAATTATTTTTAACCGATGTATCATCCAACACCGTTTGCAGATTGACATTACTCAGCGTGCTCCATCCCTGACCCTCAGTCCAGATCTCAGATAAAGGAGTGTCATTGGTGCCAAGCGAGACAACGGCCTGACCGCTCGGAAGTGTCGTGGTATGTGGATACCAGCGATTCTGATTAAGTGAATCGGTCAGAGACCAGCTGCCATTTTGAAAAATACTGGTAGTGGCAATAGTCGCCCCGCCGCCGGCAGTGAATATACTTCCATCACCGAGCATTGAAATTCCCGCGCAGAACATATTGTGTTGGTTGTTCGGGTTGTCGGTGAACGTTTCGGTTACCGGATCAAAAATAGAACCGTGAGTAAATGTGTTTTTACCGCCAAAATCATCCTCTTGTGTCGATGACCAGGTCAGTATGCGGCCGTCAGGCAGATTGGCAGCCCCGGTTGCAATCTCCGGCCACTCGATAACGTCGCCCCAGCGGCCGAGATTAATGTTCTCGGATGCATCGTGTGCTGCTGCAAACTCCGGCGGTCGTACAAAGGCCGGAAAGTTCTGTGCCAGTTCAGCCCAGTACTCATCACCGAACCTCGCATCTTCCAGATCTTCTGCGTTGTTGTTCGTAACTAAACTCTGGCTGCCGTCAGGGTTACCTGAATCGGGGCCTTCAACCCCAAGATCTACCCCATCACAGGCAACCAAAGTGAAACAGACGAGCACCATCGTCGCAGAGTATGTAGCTTTGGACATTTTTGATTTCCTGAATAGTCCAAAGCGCTCCGCAAAAAACACACCGATCTCGGCACAAGTCGATACAAATCACAGCATGTTTGAGCAATGAGACGTAGTTGTCAGCCTGCTTCAGTAAGTTCGGTAACACCTGCGTGTCTGCAGCCATAAAAAAGGCAGCCAAAGCAGCGCAAAACATGTCAGCTGTTGACCGATTAATCACTGCCTGCAGGGAATCACAACTTTAAAAAAGGCAGCCGAATGAAGCGCGTTATAGAGTACTCCCGGGAATATCGATGCGACATTTTGTTATAGTATTTAACAGTGGTTATTAGTCTGTGTCCCCATATCTGTCCTCAGGTGGTATTTGTAGTACACAATGTATAGCCAGCAGTTATAACCCGGGAGTTAACAGTGAAGTACAATTTCATTAGCAAATTTCAAAACTCAAACCTCGGGCGCAGTACGCAATATTTTCTATCGCTGGTGACAATTCCCTTCCTGGCCGCCTGCACCGTCGATTCAACCACGCTAAGCGATTCAGATATTCTGGCGAATTTTTTTGTACAAAACGACAATGGCGAGGCCAGCGTACTGGTCACACTAACCACAGAGAATCTGAGTGGCAGCAATGACGTTACTCTAACTCGCCGCGAGGCGTTATTTTTCCAACAGGACGGACAAATTGTTGAGCTAAGCGAGGAGGACGATGGTGAATACGCAGCAAGCCTGCCGGCAAACTCTTCCGGCTTGTTTACGTTTATCATTGAAAGATTGTCGCAGGAAGATATCGACAACAATCGAGCCTACCTTCCCGATACCTTTCAGGAACTGGTTGCAGAGCCGGCGCAAATCGGGCCAGTTATAGAACTAAGCTGGCGAACAGACGATACACAGCAAGTTATCAATGGTTTCACTGTACCCGCCGCTGTAGAGAGTTTTAATGCAGT
>CAYLZS010000308.1:0-2071 GCA_964388065.1 uncultured Granulosicoccaceae bacterium | reverse complement strand
GAGTGTGGTTGGTGTTGTCGGGCTGTCTGGCAAGACGGTTCGATTTTGGAGGGAAGATCTAAAACGCACGAAGATAAAGCAGTGTATCAACACCGCATGGATGTACCGTCAGTTTCCGCTTTTCGAGGGTCTCGGTGAGTTCTTTGGTGTTGTTGCTCAAAGACTCCCTGTAGTAATTTTTGGTTTCACATTCGGCGCAGCCTCGGCAGGTTATTATGGCATAGCGTTGCTGGTTCTGAATCGACCCATGGCTATATTTATTGGACCTATAGTTACAGTACTGCGAACCTATACCGGCCTTAACTCTAAACAACCTGCCAGGAGTGAGACTCCGTTTCCGATATACTATTTCTATTTCCTTGCTATAGGAACAGTAGTAGCTAGTACGTTTTTTGCCTTTGTTCTAACGTTGCTATTCCCCATCGTATTTGGTGAGAACTGGGCCGCCGGCGGGGATTTGATACTACTGATGTTGCCCAATGTGTTGGCGGTGATGATCCTGCGTCCAATGTTGGGGGTATTATCTGCGGGGAATCAGCTAAAGCCGGTTTTATGTATTCAATTCATTATGCTGGTAGCTTCCATATTGCCATTATACATCGGGCCACAGTTGTTGGGATTAGAGTTCCATCAAACCATTATTGCTAAAAGCATTGCTACATCGATATTTGGTGTTATTTGTGGAATTGTCGCGTTTGCTAAAATGCGTGTTATGTTAGCCACGACACCTACAAATATCGGAGAATAAAGCTTACTGCGCAATACCGCGAATTCTTAAACGTATATGAAATATAGCACCATTCCCGTAGAAAACAGACCTCCCTTAAATGGCCATGAGTATTGGTTGTGGCGAGTAATGCGAGCTAGAGTTGAGGAGCTGCCATGGATTGCTCGACGGATAGTTAAGGCGAACCATTTAACAAAAGGGTACTACGATACCCCTGAATTATGGTTAGCTAATATAGATCGTGCGCAGACAGTGGCAAAAAATATCAGAGGTCAGGAATACTCTCCGGCTATATTTGTACACGGTATAATGCCAAGGTGTGGTTCAAATATCATTCACGATATCTTAGAGGTGCAACCTACCGTTATCGGTCGCGGAATTGGTATAAGTGAGTTTCCGATTCTATGTAATAGCAGAGCAATGGATGCATTTTATGCGTCAGTAGTGTCACGTCATCGTGAGGTTGCTGAGAATATTTCAGGAATGGAATTTATGAGCTTTCTCGTATCTGGATGGCTAAGAGACATACAGCTCAGAATTGATGAAGGCAATAGCGCACTTCTAAAGATGCCGAGTGTACAGCACCTTGATTTATTTCATGGATTGTTCCCACGGGACAAGTTGGTGATTGTAATACGTGATGGGAGAGACATAGTTCAGTCCACTTTGGATACATGGAAAGGTGCACGGCAATTTCTAAAAAGCGATATCGCTTTAGCCAGGGAATATGCGGCGTCTGCGGAAGTTATAAGCGAGTATTTGTCACAGGCTGCTCACCGGGTAGACGACAATGTCTATCTCTTTCGATATGAAGATTACATTTCAAACCCATACGATTCAGTGCTAAAACTTTTCAACTTTTTAGGGCTGAGTACCGAAGACTCTCTGGTCCGAGCCGCAGTTAATCTGCCTGTTAGAGGGGCCTCTTCTATCAAACAGGATGGGCATACAACCTGGGATCCAGTAGCCAAACCTAAAGACTTCTCATCTTCCGCTAAATGGCACACTTGGGGAAAGCGCAGGCGCAAGCGTTTTGCAAAGGCAGCAAACAAAGCTTTAGTAAATTTGGGATATGAGTCCTCTGATGAGTGGGTACAAATTAAAAATGTAGGGGACGGATAATTGGAGGGGAATAGCAAACCTTTGATGTTCAGTATTGTTATACCGTGTTACAACCGTACGTTGCTGTTAAAACGAGCGTTGTTGTCTTGCGTTCAGCAATCCAGTGGCAACTTTGAAGTCATCGTTGTAGATGACGGATCTGAGGAAGATGTTGAAAGTGTAGTTACTTCGTTCGGTGATAATCGCATCAGATACCATCGACAAAATAACAAAGGTGTAGCA
>CAYLZS010000307.1:0-4598 GCA_964388065.1 uncultured Granulosicoccaceae bacterium | reverse complement strand
GCTTCAACACTTACAAAGTTTCTACAAAACCAGCAGATTACTTTCTGCAACAAACTATGCGCGCTGAACTGTGGCAGCGGCAGACGTTTGAAGAACCAGACAATATGCAACAGCACGGCAAAAACGATCTGCAGAACTGGTCTTACTGTCCACCGCATCGGGTTTTTTAAGTCAGCAAGCCACAGATCCACGGCCTTAGGTTCAATAGGCAGAGAATTGTCAAACGCGAGCGCTTCCAGAAAGTCGCTGTTACCTGATTTCACGGTCAATTTCTTCAAGTTGCAACAGATACAAGCGTGCAACAACTTTCGCTGTTCGGATAATCGAGTATAGCTGATCCTCCGTCTGGCACACTCTGTCGATTAACCGGTACAGTTCCTCCATGTGCTCGCCATCGTGTTCGCCGTGGTAGCGCATGAAGTTCGATGTATCGTCACTGGCAAACAATTCTTTGACACGACCAGCCCAGTGGACTGCCATCTTGTTACCCAGCCCTTCGATGATCCACATCGCACCGATCATATCTACCGGATTGGGTTGTCCGGCTCGATACATCATAAATCCATGCAGGGCTTCAGAACCGGTATTACGACAACCGGAAGTGATATCCTCGAGCTTGCCACCGGCGTTGACATAATCCTGCTCAAGCATTTCATAATCTCGATGTTCATCGTAGGCATGACTAATTACCTCGGAGCGCACATCTGCATAGTTCCTGTCGAAACTTGACGCACTGCGAGTGATCCACCTCGCGCCTTCAATGACTTGTTGTCGCATACTTTGCAGCAGCAACAAATAGTCTGATTTACTGAGTTTGTCAGCTTCCAGGCGCTTTACCACCGGCACATTGCTCAGTTCACGCTCAAACTCGAACCAGACTCGCATCAGTGCTCTTAAGCACGACTGCCCCTGTTCAGTTAACACCTGCTTACTTAATTCGGCATCGTCACCAGATTGCCCTGCAGCGACCGCAGTTACAGTATTCATATTCCTTGCTCCTTCGTTACTGTTAACATCATATATACATTATTAAATCGACCACTCTCCGGCACCATGCAAATGATCCGATCACCTTCCCTGTAGTTTTGTGTCTTGCGAAATTCATCAAGCATTATAAAAAGTGAGGCACAGCCTGTATTCCCTCGAGTATAAAGATTGGTATACCACCTGGATTCGGGTATGGATGCACCGGCTTTTTCAAGCATCTCAAATATTCTGCTTTTAAAATACTCTGAAGAAAAATGACACAGCACATGATCGACCTGATCAACGTTTACCAAATCCTGTTCAATCAGATTTAAAAATCCGTCTACCCCGAGCTTTACCACGTTGTCCAGCAGACGCACATCCTGACGTATCATCAAAGCACCGGCGGCCTCAGCGTCAGCATAAGTGGGATAGTCCTGCCAGCTGCGATGGTCATCCGTGTCACGCGGCTGACCAACGCTCATACACACGGGATATGCATCAGCGTGGGAGAAGGACTTTACCCAGTTTATCTCAAAACAAAGACCGCGAGGCTTAGACTCAAGCAACAGCGCTCCTGCACCGTCGGATAACATCCATCGCAGAAACTCTGCATTGAAGTCAGGTCTTGCGTCTGCGGTTACTTCGTAGCGACTTGCCTTAAACAAGCGTGATGCCAGCTCACTGGCCACAACTAAAGCTGCATCATGTTCGTTATTATAAAAACCGGAGAATGCATACTTAAGCGCCATCATGCTACTTGAACAAATACCATGACTGGTGTTTAACTCTACTCCCTTTAGCTGCAGATCGGCCTGTACCATACTGCCAAAACCGGGCAATACAAGGTCTCCCTGTGTTGTGGCACAACTCAACAAACCGATACGGGATTTAGCCAACTGGCAGTCGTCAATACACTGTTGGCCAGCCAATGCAGCCATTGAAGAATTACTGATCGTAGTCCGGTGCTGGCTGTCAATGGCGTAGTGACGTGTTTTTATACCATTTGACGCCAAAATCTTTTTCTTTAAGCGGCTCGGTTTACCATGGACTTTACCCAGGACCTTTTCTATTTGCTCATTGTCGACCGGCTCACCCGGCAAATAAGCACCGGTGCTTGTAATAAACGCACTCATTGCTTCACCGCTCTGCGCCTTCTTAATTCCGCGAGACATCGCAGATTCTCTTCAAGGTAGGGCACCACACCAAGCAACAGCAACATCACTACGTAAAAATGAAAGTAAAAGGCACCGCCGGGGAGATCAGTTTCTCTGCTAAGGGTAAGATGACCCTGCCATTCAAAACTAAGCAGCTGTAAAAACACCTCCCATTTAAGTACCAACAACCCCAAAATCATGAACATTGGCAGAGTAGCGAGGTAGTTATGTGCATGCATTTCCCAAATGGAAATATGACGCATATCCGAGGTGTAGTGCACATCCCAGTGTGCCACCAGTTCATGCAATACCCACGCAGCAAAACAGATCAGCAGTACCAGGACATTTATTTCAAATAACAGACAAAGGACAATGGGGATGCCAACCTGAATACCCATAGCAGAGTGCATTAAGGATTCTTTTAATCCCGATGTTGTTTCTATCCGGGTATGGCGGTGGCACATCCAATCCGCAAACCCTGCAACCGACCAGAGAGGTAACAGAACATACAACATCAGTTTTACCAGCAGACTAGCTATATCCATAACTTCCGAAACACCACATTTAATCCAAAGTACCGGAGTAATAAAAATCGCACAAAGTACTGTCAGAGCGATTGATTCTAAACTGGGACGAGAGCTTACGCTGCGCCGGATCACCTACAGTCTAGTAATACTAGACCACAGGTATAATAGCTGGTGTTTTCGAAAATCAATCACAAAACGTGATTGACTGATCTATGCGCAGAGGTTCAGAACGAACCACAGCAAATCTAGACGGCAACCGCTGCTGCAATTGCACCATGCGACTGATAGTCAGGCAGTTTCAGATGCTCGATCCGGTAATCAAATAAAGATTCAACCGACTGATCGAGTTCAAGCGTCGGAAATGGCAATGGTGTTCGCGTCAATTGCTCCTGGGCCTGTTCGATATGATTCATATAGAGGTGTACATCCATGCCAAACCAGACGATCTCTCCAGGTGTATAACCACATTGCTTTGCCAGCAGGTGGGTTACTAAAGCAAGGTTTGCAATATTAAAACCCAGGCCTAAAAAGGCGTCCGCGCTGCGCTGCACCATTGCACCGTTTAGCGTATTGGTATTCTGATTAACATAAAACTGATAGTGCTTGTGGCATGGTGGCAATGCCATCTGATCGAGTTCAGCAACATTCCATCCGTCCCAGATGATCCTTCGCGATGTCGGGTTGTTTTTCAGATTATCAATAACCTGTTGCACCTGATCGATCTCACCACCGTCGGCAGTTTTCCATCGACGCCACTGGCGGCCGTAGACCGGTCCGAGATCACCCCATGTTTTTGCAAACTCACTGTCGCTAAGAATTTTTTTTTCAAACTCCGTTTGTGAGATATCGGAGTTATTTTCTTCACGGTATTTTTTTAACGGCCAGTCAGTCCAGATTTTCACATTCTGCTCAAGCAACTCTCGAATGTTATCGCCACCACTCAGCATCCATAACATTTCTTTAAAAGCTGTTTTCCAAAATACCTGCTTGGTGGTAAATACCGGGAAACCATCGGCAAGATTAAATCGCATTTGGTGTCCAAACACAGCGCGTGTTCCAACACCAGTTCGGTCGATGCGTTCATCACCCTGATCAATTAACAGTTGCAACAGGTTCAGATACTGTTGTTCGGGATGTGCTTTGCTGTTCGACATTTCCGGCACTACTAACTCGCAGTTTCTGCTTTGTCGGCATTCTTATGAGCAGACCAGAGTAAAAATAAACCATACAAAATCATTGGTATGCACAGTAACTGGCCGCGAGTCAGAAAGTTAAAAGCATCAAAGCCAATATGGCTATCCGGCTGCCTGAAAAATTCAACAAAAAAGCGCAGAACACCGTAGGTCAACATAAATACCCCGGACACGGCCATCATAGGCCGATGCTTGCCAGCGTAAATCCAGACAACGAGAAACAACACAATACCTTCGAGGAAAAACTGATACAGCTGCGAAGGGTGTCGTGCTAAATCACCCGCACGTGGAAACACCATTCCCCACGGCACATCTGTAACCCGGCCCCACAATTCGCCGTTAATAAAGTTGCCTATACGCCCGGCACCAAGACCGACAGCAACTACCGGTGCGACCAGATCTGCGACTTGAAAATACTTACGTCCGCGACGCCAGGCAAATACACCAATCGCTGTGAGAACTCCGAGCAGACCGCCGTGAAATGACATACCACCAAACAGCAACATACCTGGGTTCTCTAAGAATCCCGAAAAGTTATAAAATAAGATGCTCCCGAGTCGCCCGCCTACAATGACCCCGATTGCACCTGTCTCTTATACACATCTCCGAGCCCACGAGACTAGGCATGATCTCGTATGCCGTCTTCTGCTTGAAAAAAAAAAAAAAAAAACGCAATCCCGCAGTACCCACACTCTAGCCATACAAACTGTAAGCCAGAGGGCAAGTATACGAAGGGTCAAACACGTGTGACTACA
>CAYLZS010000306.1:0-17373 GCA_964388065.1 uncultured Granulosicoccaceae bacterium | reverse complement strand
TGCAGATGTTGTAATGACTGACATCAATGGATTGCTGCCGCTGTTGTTGCGATAAATATTTTTTGGTTGTTGTATTTAGGTGAGTCACGGGCAAAAAAAGCCCGCTAACCGCGGGCTTTGGATTGCACTGACAAAACTGATCTAAGTGGGCTGTTTGGAAAGTTCGTAAACACTTTTCTTCGCCACAGCCGCCAGAGCTGTGTTGCCTTTCCGTTACAAATATGGACTCGACGTAGGCCTAGCTGTGATCAGTATCTTTATCTTTCGTCTCTATTTTCTGCATCTTCGGTGCAACAGGCTTCGGCTCTGACGAGTCAGATTGCTTACCCGTATCGTCGTTGGCCAGCGATCGCACTGTGCTTTTCAGCTGGCTCGGTTGTACTGGAGATACGTTTTGCTTTGTATTAGCAGATTGATTATCTGATGACGGTGAGGATTGTTTAGACGAAGTTTCTACCTGGCGTAGTCCGCCGCCATTCCTTGCCGTGTTACCTGCCTGATTACCGGCCTGTTTATTAGGTTGCTTGCTGGTATGGCTGGTGTTTCCATCGGCAGTGGGCTGAGATGGAATTGCTGTTGGACTGCTCGGCTTTGCGTGAGAGTGATCTTTAACCGTCGGTGCAAGGCCAGGTCCGTTCGAGCTACGCTGTGTCGGTGTTGTATTTTGCGTTGGAGACTTCGGCTCAACATGTGCCGGTCGAGGAGTCTGGCGCGCACTGTTGCTCGATGCACTTTCTACAGGCACTGACGACTTTGGCGGGTTGCTTTGAGTCGGAGCTGTATTGTCAGACACAACTGTCATAGCAGGTGGAGAGGAGGGTGTTGTGTTGTTGCCGCTGTTTTCTCCGCTACTCTTGTTGTTGCTTTGGGTGTTGCTTTGGGTGTTGCTTTGGTTGTTGCTTTCCTGGGTGTTGCCTTCATTCGGCTTCTGGTTTCTTCGACCGCGACGGTTGTATCTGCTACGCGGAGCGCGGTTACCTGATGACGAATTTCGCCCGCCATTGTTACCATCGTTGGTCTTTTCAGCATCATTAACAGTTTCTGCCGACTTGTCTGATGAAGCGCTTTGAGTTGTGGTAGCGTGAGAGGCAGTCTGCTCCGGAGCTGCAGTGGAAGTTTCAACAGGACGCACTGACTGGGGTCTGGTGTTGCCCTGGGTTTTGCCGTCCTGGGTTTTGCCGTCGCGGGGTTCAATAGTTTTATTTGATTGTTCCCGGTTACTGCGTTCATCAGACGACTTCTGAGTAGTCGAACCCTGATTGGCTGGACCCTGATTGGCTGAACCCTGGTTGGTGCGGTTGTCAGTCTTAGTCTCAGTAGTGCCACTTGCAGCGACGCTCGCACCTGAATCTGTAGTCGGCCTGGCTGTGTTATTTGCCGTGTTATTTGATTGCTGGCGCTCGTTGCTCTGTTGTGCAGACTCGTTGTTTTGCGTTGTAGTACTCGCTACAGGGCTCTGATTTCTTTGGTTCTGATTGCCCCGGTTTTGACTGTTTTGGTTTTGACCGTTTTGGCTTTGGCCATTCTGGCTTTGGCTATGGGTTTTATTATCGGCTTGAGTTTGATTACTCTGCGCCTGTTCGCCCTGAGTCTGCTTGTTCTCGTCCTGACTATTGGCAGCATCGCGCTGGTTGTTTCTGTTGTTACGGTTTCTGTTCCTGTTTCTATTTCTGTTTTGATTGCGATTGCCTGACTGTTGAGACCGCTGCTGGTTACTGTTGTCAGTTTTAGCAGCTGACTCTGTGCCGGCTTGCTGTGTGTTTTTATTCTGTGTTTGTTGATTGTTATTCTGGTTGTTCTGGTTGTTGCGTCCGCGTGAGTTGCGTTGCTGGCCTTGCTTGTTCTGCTGCTTTTCTTCAGATGCACTGCCGTTAGCGTTTTTCCTGTTATTGTTGTTGCGGCGCTTGTCATCCTGTTGGTTGCGCTGGTTGTTGTTGCGTCCGCGTCTTGGCCGTTGATTGCGATTGTTATTGTTTCTGTTGTTTTTGCGGTTAGTTTGCGGCTTTTCGTCTTCGGCCTCTTCTGCTTTTTTGCCTGTTAACAAAGAAGTGATGCGGCTGATAATGCCGGGTTTCGCTGCAGTGGCGATAACTGCTGCAGGTTGTGGAATCGGTGCCGGCGGTGCGACGGTTTGCACTGCTGCAACTTCAGATTCAACGATGTCGACTTTATCTGCAGCAGGTGTGTAAGTGGTGGTTGCAACTTTGGCAAGCTCATGACTTTTTAGCTGGTTAGCCTGATGATCTGACTCATTGACTTTTATTCGCTCTATTTCATAGTGTGGTGTGTCGAGGTTGGTATCTGGTACGAGTAACGCCTGTGCATTGTTCCGCTCTTCGATCTCACGGATAGCATCTCGCTTTTCGTTTAACAGATAAGTTGCGACCGGAACCGGCATCTTGATAAGTACGCGTCCGGTGTTTTCTTTGAGTGATTCTTCCTCAAACAGTCTCACCAGTTGCAGCGCAAGCGACTCAACATTTCTGATGGTGCCTTGTCCGACACAGCGCGGGCAAACAATCTCGCTGCTCTCACCCAGTGAAGGACGCAATCGCTGGCGTGACATCTCCATCAAACCAAAACGTGAGATACGACCGATCTGAACTCTTGCACGGTCAATCTTGGCAACATCGCGCAGGCGATTTTCAACCTGGCGCTGGTTCTTCTGAACCATCATGTCAATAAAGTCGATGACTACCAGGCCGCCGAGGTCACGCAGTCTTAGCTGGCGTCCAATTTCATCACAGGCTTCAAGGTTGGTATTGGTGGCAGTTTCTTCAATGTCGCTGCCTTTTGTTGCGCGGGCCGAGTTGATGTCGATAGAGATCAATGCTTCGGTGTGATCGATGACAATCGCACCACCGGAGGGCAATCTGACTTCGCGCTGAAAGGCCGATTCAATCTGCCCTTCAATCTGGTAGCGGTTAAAAAGCGGCACGTCTTCGGTGTACATTTTCAGTTTGCGCAGATTCTGCGGCATGTACTGCGACATGAAAGTTTGGGCCTGAGTGAATACTTCAGGTTCGTCAACCAGGATCTCGCCAATATCGCTGCGGAAGTAGTCGCGCAGAGCACGCACGATGACGTTACTTTCCTGGTAGATCAGAGATGACGGTGCGGCATTTTCGCCGGCGGACTGAATCGCTTCCCAGATTTTTACCTGGTAGTCGAGGTCCCACTGCAGTTCTTCGGTACTGCGACCAACACCTGCGGTGCGCACAATAATGCCCATACCGTCAGGGATGACGAGGTCATTCATGGCGGCTTTCAGGTCTGAGCGTTCTTCGCCTTCAATGCGCCGGGATACACCACCCGCACGCGGGTTGTTTGGCATTAATACGAGAAAGCGACCGGCAAGACTTGCGAAGGTAGTAAGTGCAGCACCTTTGTTGCCGCGCTCTTCTTTTTCAATCTGGACCAGAATTTCCTGGCCTTCTTTGATGCCGGCTTTAACATTGGGTCTGCCGCCATCTTTGCGAGCTGACTCTGCAATGTACTCTTTTGCTACCTCTTTAAAAGGCAGGAAGCCATGGCGATCCGCGCCATAGTCTACAAATACTGCTTCAAGGCTTGGTTCAATCCGTGTGATTTTAGCCTTGTAAATGTTTGATTTTTTTTGTTCTCGTGTCTTGTGCTCTATGTCCAGGTTGTCGAGTTTTTGCCCATCCACTATTGCAACCCGCAATTCCTCGGGTTGGGTCGCGTTTACAAGCATTCGTTTCATTGAAGTTATCGTCCGGTTATGGGACGGCACGTTCAACAGAAACTGCTGACCAGTTTTATTTCATCTCGCGTTTTTTACGTTGTTCGGAAATGTCCTTTCAGGATTTGGTTTCTGCGTCAGCAGTGTTAAGTCTGGTGTTCGTGTCGAACCTATTTGGTAGTTCAGGCCGCCCGGCCATATTGGCTTTGCCAGGAAGAAGTCCGGTTGTGTTGTTGTACTACAGGTTTGGACTTCCGGATGGTACTCAGCGTTGTCGCTGTGACCTGTGTTATTTCCAGGCAGATCAAGGGCGGAAGATACCCGGGTGTATTTCTCCCGAGTAGTAAAAATCGTTTGGTAAATCTTGGTTCGGTAAAGCTTGGGTAATTGTTTGGTTAGGCCGGGGAGTGGTTTCTGATAATTAGTCAATCGTCCCTCAGCTTCATGTAATATAGCAGTCAATACTGATCCCTTCAATCGGCTTACCGACTTTTACCGTGCCTTTTTCTCCGTGTACGACCGATTTGTTCCCAATGTCCGGGCTGCGGCTGCAGGCACAGGTTCTCAAGTGAGTCGCGAATCTCCTCCCATTAGCGATAAGCTGCCAAAAAAAGAGCCGGCAACAAGCGTCAGGTATGTCGAGGTAGATCCTGATCATGCAGGTCAGAGAATTGACAACTTTCTGATATCGATGCTTAAGACAGTGCCCAGGAGTCTGGTGTATCGACTATTGCGCACCGGACAAGTCCGGGTTAACAAAGGACGTATAAAACCGAGTTTCAGATTATCCGAAGGGGATATCGTCAGGGTTCCACCCGTCACCGTGCCAACTCAACAGCAGGTGCGAGTACCAAAATCGGTAATCGCTGAAGTAGAAAGCTCAGTGATTGCTGATGATAATAACTGGATAGCAATTAATAAGCCTGCGGGACTGGCGGTTCACGCCGGTACCGGCGTCTCTTTCGGGATAATTGATGCGGTGAAAGAGGTGTTTGACGATCAGTCGATCAGCCTTGTACATCGACTGGATAAGTCAACCAGCGGTGTTATGGTGCTGGCTCGCAACCGACGGGCATCGGCTCATTTTCACGATTGTCTGATCAGCGGCAAGGTCAGAAAAAACTATGCGGCGCTGCTCTGTGGTGTGTTGCAGAAACCCCGCAAAGTCACTGCAAAGCTGCGCAAGACTCACCCGACTCCGAATGAAAATCAGGTAATTGTTGATCCTCAAAACGGCAAAGAGGCGATTTCGCGATTTACCTGTGGCAAATCGAGTCATCGTTTTACACTGGCTGATATTGAAATCGAGACCGGCCGCACCCATCAAATCAGAGTGCACGCGGCATCGATCGGCCATCCGGTACTGGGTGATGAACGCTATGGCGATGAAAAGCTGAACGACTCAGTCAGGCGTCTTGGTGCAAAAGGAATGTTCCTGCATGCCTGTGAGTTGAAGTTTCCTGATATCGGAGACAACACGACGGTGCGCAGACTTGCGGTACCGGTTGATTCGGTCTGGCACGAGGTAGTGACCTGGTAAACCACCGAGGACTCTGTTCTTATAGATCGGCCTGTGGTAGAGCGGCCTAAGGTAGAGCGGCCTGTAACGGCGGGGTATGGCGGTTGCATTGTAGTAAGTAAGTGATAGCTTTAATCAACAGAAAATAACAAGGCTTAGAGAGTATGAGTAACGATCAGCGATGGGGGGCGGACGGGCGTCGATCAGAGCCGCGTTTCGAGCGTGACGGTGAATACGATCGCGACAATGGCCGCTTTAGCAGTCGTCAGTCTTTTCGAGATTCCGGTCGCGAGCCGCGATGGGAACAAAGCGTTATTGAAAAGATTGCCACCGAGTCTCTTAAAGAGCAACGCCGCGCCAGACGCTGGAGCGTGTTCTTTAAGTCGCTCGGGTTTGCTTACGTTGCGATTGCATTATTGATTGCAGGTAGAAACGGTGCGTTTAATTTTTCTTTAAGTACGCCTGAGAGCCACACAGCGATTGTTGATGTTAAAGGAGTTATCGCTTCAGGTAATGACGCCAGTGCAGGCCGTATTGTGGCGGGAGTGAAAGCCGCATTTGAAAATGAAAATACGGCAGGTGTAATTTTACGAATTAACAGTCCGGGTGGCAGTCCGGTACAGTCTGGCCGCATATACGATGAAGTAAAACGCCTGCGTGAAGAGCATGAAGATATTCCATTGTATGCAGTCATTGAAGACATAGGTGCATCAGGTGGTTATTACATCGCTGCATCTGCAGATAAAATATTTGCCGATAAAGGTAGTTTGGTTGGCAGTATCGGTGTACGTAGTGGCGGATTTGGTTTTGTTGACACAATAGAAAAACTTGGTGTTGAAAGGCGGTTAATTACCTCGGGTAACAACAAAGCGTTTCTTGATCCGTTTTCACCGATTAAGCCCGATGAGGTCGCACACATGGAGAATGTTCTGGCAAATGTTCATGAGCAGTTCAAAACAGCTGTGCGTGAGGGACGTGGCGATGTGTTATCTGATAGTGATGAAATTTTCAGTGGTCTTATCTGGACGGGTGAGCAAGCAGTAGAAAACGGACTGGTTGACGGTATAGGCAGCGAGATGAGTATTGCACGCGATCTTTTTGCCGCAGAGAAGCTGGTTAATTTTACACCGAGAGATGGTTTGCTTGATCAGTTAGCCGGTGGTGTTGGTGCAAGCGCGGCAGATCGTATTATCAACTTGATTTTTAACCGGGGTCTGCAGTGAGGTTGTCTGTCAAAGGTATCTGCTCCGATGATTGCTCTTCAGCAGTATCATAAGGCGGCGTAGATTCATCAATGCAGTTGCAATACGAACAAACGCTATACGGTGACAGCAGTATGCAATCTGCAGGTCAGGAACTGGCAGATAAGCTACACAAAGATCTGTTGCTGCAAGGTAGCGTTATTACTTTAAGCGGTGAACTCGGGGCTGGTAAAACTACTTTTTGTCGCGGGTTCATTCAGGCTTGTGGTTTTCAGGGACCTGTTAAAAGCCCAACCTATACGCTAATAGAAACCTACTCGACCAAAAGAATTGAAATTAGCCATCTGGATCTCTATCGGCTTGAAGACCCTGAAGAACTCGACTTCACAGGCTTTCGGGACTTGCTCGAGACAGACAGTCTGATGCTGATCGAGTGGCCGGAAAGGGTTGCATCGATCGCACGGCTTGCAACAGTAAAAATTGTTATCGAGCACAGGGATAGCGAGTCGCGTCGGCTGAAGGTGTTCACCGATCCGGCTTGTAAGGTCACTTAGGCTGTAGATCGTTGAATTCCACAATAGCGAAGTGTTACGCGCTGGTTACTACTGGTTGGAATACTGCGTAAAGCCCTTTTAATCGTTCCGGACTATTGTAAAATTTAGGTAGCAAAAATAACTAATTCTTAACGCCTGCTTAACAGCAAACCTCGACCAACCTCGACTGGAGTTCCTGTCATCCCTAACCGCCGGCAATTCATACAAGTTGCAGGACGTGCGCTCTGCGCCGTACCTGTTGTTGTGTGTGCGAAAGCCAGTGCCCAGGATGACTCTGCTCGGGTTCAGGTTACAGGTGTTCGGTTTCATGAAGACCGCGGTCGCATGAAAATGCATCTCGATCTTGATCGACTGCCTGAAAGTCACAATGTATTCACGCTCGAAAACCCGCATCGGATTGTTATCGATTTGCCTTCGAGCAGGGTATCGACTCTGCTCTCCAAGGAACTCAAAGCGCGCGGCACTGTAAGGCGTATAAGATACGGCAAGCGCAACTTTGATGATCTGCGTATTGTGCTCGACCTCAACGGTAAGCCAGGTAGTGTAAGCAGCCGTGTTTATCAGTTTAGAGGCACGCAAAAGAAACGTATTGTAGTTGACCTTGGCCTGGTACCCATTACCGCCGAAGAAAAAGATGAGCTGGTTGATGCAGCTGATCTCAGAGATATAGTAGTAGCGATTGATGCAGGTCATGGTGGAAAAGATCCAGGTGCAATCGGTTTTCGTGGCACGCAGGAAAAAGATGTCACACTAAAAATTTCTAAAGAGCTTTATAAAAGGCTTAAACGCAAAAAGGGTTTTAAACCGATTCTTATAAGAGAGGCAGATGAATACATGTCACTAACGGATCGGGTTCGTTTGGCAAGAGAACATCGCGCTGACTTACTGGTGTCAGTTCATGCAGACGCGTTTCCCGACAAGTCAGCTAACGGTACATCGATTTATGCTTTGTCTACCGAAAAGCCGAGCTCGCGTGCAGCCGAATTGCTTGCGCGCACCGAAAATCAGGCCGACAAGTTGTTTGGGGAAATCGATGTACCAAAGAGTGAAAAGCACTTGCACAAAACCCTGATTGATCTTGCACAAAATGCTGTGCTCGAATCAAGTATTGAATGTGGCGCGGTAATTCTTAAACAGCTTGCCAAAGTCAGTGAGCTGCACAAGCCTACAGTAGAGCAGGGTGGATTTGCGGTTCTGCGTGCACCGGATGTTCCGTCGTTACTGGTCGAGACTGCATTTATTTCCAACCCGCGAGAAGAACGCAAGCTGCGGTCGTGGCGCTACCAGCGCAAAATGGCCAAAGCGATGTCAGCGGGTATTGTTGACTACTTCGAGGCTAATGCGCCCCCGGATTCAGTGGTCGCAAGCCGGGTGGAGCGAAAGCGCGGTTAGTGCTGTTTCACAAGCGCTACAGCTGATAGACAGATTACACTTCGGCAGCTGCTGCAATCTGGCCTTGGTTACATAAGGTCAGAAAATAATCTGGTAGCTGAATACGGTCATTAGGCAGTAAAATAGCGCATCGTTCACGGATGCCGCTATGCCGATTCAGCAACTCCCCGATCACCTGATCAATCAGATAGCCGCTGGTGAGGTGATTGACCGACCTTCATCAATTGTCAAAGAACTACTTGAGAACAGCATCGACGCCGGTGCCACCCAAATCGACATAGAGCTCGAGAATGGTGGAGTGCGCTTAATAAAAATTCGCGATAACGGCGGTGGTATTGTCGCTGATGAAATGCCGCTTGCGCTAAATCGCCACGCAACCAGCAAGATAGCATCCCTTGAGGATCTGACTGAGGTTCGCACCATGGGTTTTCGCGGTGAAGCGCTTTCCAGCATCGCTGCTGTATCGCGAATGACCCTGACCTCCAGACATTCAGATGCCGAGCATGGTCTTGAGCTGCATTACGACTGCACTACCGGTAAAACATCCAGTAAACCTGCGTCTCATCAGTGTGGTACCACAGTTAAAGTTGCCGATCTCTTTTTTAATGTTCCGGCGCGGCGCAAGTTTTTGCGTACCGATAAAACAGAGCTTAACCATATTGAAAATGCTGTAAAGCGAATAGCAATGGGTGCGTGGCATGTGGGCTTTACGCTTAGCCATAATCAAAAGCAGTTGTTGCGATGGCCTGCAATTGCAGAAGTTGCGACAAAGGCTGCGGGTCTGGCTGCAGACGAAGGAGAAGCATCTGAAGTTACTAAGCTTAAACATGCAGGAAGTGCACGACTGCAGGGTGTTCTGGGTCAGGAGTTTATGCAAAATGCACTGTACTTTCACAGGCAGTCAGACGATCTTTGCCTGCACGGCTGGTTAGCGCAGCCGACCTTTTCCCGCAGTCAGGCAGACATGCAGTATTTTTATGTTAATCAGCGCATGATCAGAGATAAAACACTCTCGCATGCGATTAAGCATGCCTATAGTGATCTGATGTACCACGCAAGACAGCCCGCCTATGTGGTTTATCTGCAAATGAATCCACGTGAAGTGGACGTCAATGTGCATCCGGGTAAGCTTGAAGTACGCTTTAGAGACAGTCGCAGACTACACGGCTTTGTTGCTGCAAGTGTTAAAGAGGCGCTGGCGTCTGCCGGTGTTGGGGAACGCGTTGACGAGAAGGGTGCAGATGCTGCCAGTAGCAACGCACGATCCCTTGCAGGTATCGATAGTGCGGAGTTCAGGCCTGGTAATGTCGCAGCACCACGGGTGGCAGAAACTGCAGGCGCAGGTACAAGCAATCAATCTGCAAAGCAGCCCGGATCATCCGGCTATGCTCAGTTCCAGCATCAAAATAATATGTCTCTGCCAGTGAAAGAGCATGGTCAGATTTATCGTGATTTAGTCACAGGTGAATCTGCCAGTGCAGGTACCGGTGCAGATGCCGGTAATACTACTGAAGATCAACAACAAACAGAGATACCGCCGTTGGGATTCGCAGTCGCGCATCTGCACGGTGCTTTCATACTGTCACAGAGCAGTAACGGTCTGGTGATGGTAGATGCACATGCCGCCCATGAACGCATCACCTATGAAAGATTAAAAGCTCAATACGAACAGGGCTCCATACGTTCCCAGCCGTTGTTATTACCACTGACAGTTCATGTCAGTGAAAAGGAAGCAACCCTTGCAGAGAAGCATGCAGAGACGTTAACCAGTATTGGCATGCAGGTAGACAATCGTGGTCCTGCGCAGCTATTGATACGCACAATCCCGGTTGAGCTTCAGTCTGCAGATGCTGAACAGCTGTTGCGCGATGTGCTTTCAGATCTTGCCGAACATGGTGCCAGTGATCGCTTGCGTGAGGAAATTAATAAATTGCTGTCTTCAATGGCGTGTCATGGGTCGGTTAGAGCAAATCGAAAGCTAACCACAACAGAAATGAATGCTCTGTTGCGATCGATGGAGCGTACACCGAACAGCGGGCAGTGTAATCATGGTCGGCCAACGTGGGTTGAATTAAACATGAAGCAGCTTGATGATTTTTTTATGCGCGGTCGGTAGTTAGAGAGCAGTGAGTGTGCATGAGTCCCAGTTGTTGCCAGTGTTGTGTTTACTCGGGCCGACTGCCGCTGGTAAAACAGATATAGCAATAGAACTGTGCCAGCACCATCCGTTTGAAATAATCAGCGTTGACAGCGCACAAATCTACCGGCAAATGGATATTGGCACCGCCAAACCAGATGCTGCAACCCTGCAACTCGCACCACATGCGCTGATCGATATTGTTGATCCGTGGCAGGCGTATTCCGCTTCCAGGTTTATTGAAGATGCCGACACACAAATAAAACGCATCCATGGCAATGGAAATATTCCATTGCTTGCCGGTGGCACAATGCTCTATTACCGTGCGCTGTGGGACGGATTATCTGACCTGCCGGCGTCTGATCCTGCAGTCCGTGCGCAGCTTGTGAGCACCGCAGAAACTCAGGGACAACAAGTACTCTATGAAAAGCTTGCAGCCATTGATCCTGACAGTGCGGCACGCATTCACCGCAACGATCCGCAGCGAATACTGCGTGCGCTTGAGGTGTATGAAATTTCCGGTGTGACACTCAGTAGTTTGCAGAATAATAAGGGCCGTGAGCATCGCTACGATTTTTATAATCTGGCTCTGTTTCCACAAGACAGGAAAAAACTGCATGAGCGCATAGCTCTGCGTTTTGAAATAATGCTGGAGGCGGGTTTTGAGCAGGAAGTTCAGGCGCTGATGAATAATCCGGCGATGCACAGTGAGTTGCCCTCGATGCGCTGTGTCGGGTATCGACAAATGTGGCAGTATTTGGCTGGTGATATTGACAGGCCACAGATGATCGACAAAGGTGTGGCGGCCACACGGCAACTGGCGAAACGGCAAATTACCTGGTTGCGAGGGATGGAAAATTGCAGAACACTCGATCCTTTTACTGAAACAGCCAGCCTCGAAGATGATACGCTGAAAGAGTGGTTGTCACGGGCGCTTGCGAAGCTTGCATCCGCCTGATGCTAATCTGTATCGCTCCAAATAATTCGCACGTGTGTAGTAAAACGAATTCAAATGCTAAAGACAATAAATTCCAAATCTCTACAGCTTAAAGCACTGTCTTGTCAGGTTGGCAATACGCGTCTTTGCGAGCTGCAGCGGCTGGGCAAGAACGATCGCGGTAATCGACTGGCGGTCAAGCTTGAAGGTGATAACCCGGCAGGTTCAGTTAAAGATCGCCCGGCGCTCAATATGATCACAGCGGCTGAGCAGCGTGGCGACATTAAACCTGGTGACACACTGATAGAAGCAACCAGTGGCAACACGGGTATAGCACTCGCGATGGCCGCCGCAATGCGTGGTTACAAAATGCGTCTGATTATGCCGGCCAATATGAGTGCTGAGCGAAGGCTGACGATGTCTGTCTATGGTGCAGAGCTTATTTCTGTCACCGAGGAGCAGGGCATGGAGTACGCTCGTGATCTCGCGCAGGAAATGGCGGATGCCGGTGAAGGCATTGTACTGGATCAGTTTGCGAACCCGGATAACCCTGCTTCACACTATGTAAGCACGGGTCCTGAATTATGGAATAGTACGCAACAACAAATTACCCATTTTGTCTCTTCAATGGGTACTACCGGTACCATTATGGGTGTATCACGTTTTTTAAAAGAGCAAAACGCCAACATTCAAATCATTGGAGCGCAGCCGACAGAAAACTCCAGCATACCTGGAATACGCCGCTGGCCACCCGCCTATTTGCCAAAAATATATGAGCCTGAGCGTGTTGATCAGATCATTGATATCAGTCAGGAGCAGGCGGAACACTACGCACGTGAGCTCGCTGCAGTTGAGGGAATATTCTGCGGTATCTCTTCAGGCGGAGCGCTTGCAGCCGCATTGACAGTTTCTGAACAAGTTGAGAACAGCGTTATCGTGTCGATTGTCTGTGATCGAGGAGACCGCTACCTGTCCACCGAGGCTTTTGAGAGCTGACTTGCGCCGTAGTGAATAGCACTCGAGGGCTCTGGCACTTTAGAGAGCACTGGCTATCGCGCTCTGTTTGCCAGCAGACATTTTTGCAGGCAACCAGTTTGGGAAGAACAGGCCCTGATAAAATAGGTGAGGAAAAAATAGATCAGGAAGAATAGGGATGTACGAACTCCAGATGTTCCCCGCCAATCTCGATTAAATCACCACCGAGGAGTTTGACTTCTACTTGTGGTGTCAGCCCTTTGCCGTTGTGTTTCATTTGAGCATGGCGTTCACTGACCGGTAAAAAATAATACCCGGTAGATTTTTTTGATATAGCACCCATGTCACCACCGGCTTTTCCCAGTGTTGTGATCGGCTTTTCAAGCATTACAACGCTGCCCGCTTTATCGCCGGTTGCAACTTTAATGAAGGCCTTGTCGTCTGGCGCTTTAGAGAGCTCCGGATTAATAATCGGTGCTATTGACGTTAACTGGGTGACGTTCTCTTTGCCGGCTTCGTGCTTTACAGGCGTATAAGTTTCAGAGTAGGAGACTCTGTAACTGCCAATGATAATGTCATCCATGTGTACCAGAACCTGTCTGATGATTTTCTCACCGTTTACCACTGTGCCGTTTGTACTGTTGAGATCTTCAATAATTAAGCAGCCGTTCTCTTCTATAATGCGTGCGTGGTAGCCACTGACAGACAGATGAGGAAGGCAGAGTGCATTGCCTCTTCGGCGCCCGATGGTGACAGAGTCAGTGGTAATTGTCAGGGAGCTGGTCTCTCCCGATTCGCTATGGATAATGAGCTGAGGCATGGTGGGGTCTAGTGTAGTTATTGGTTATTGTTATTATTCACTGCAGGCAGACTAGCAACATTGCCAGAGCGATAGAAGAGTTTGTAGATGTCGATCCGGTAGCCTTGGGATCTCAGCCTCAGCCACAACCCACGGTAAGTACACGGATGGGTCTGTCTAACTGCCTTGCTTCACTTTGGTAATTTTCCGCGCAGGTGCTTGTCACAGCAAGCCACAGCAACACCGGTCTCTTACATGTCGCCCGGCTGATAACTAGCTGACAACTGGCGTTGCTAGTGGCTTGACGTGCGGGTGTCAGATGGTGGCTGGATTGGAATTCGCAGGATCTGGCCTGGCTGGATGTGATTTTTATGCTGTAATGCACTGTTCCACTTTTTAATATCGCCAATATGCAAATTGAATTTGTCGGCGATGCTTGTCAGGCTGTCGGTGGCGAAAACACGGTAGTTAATCAGGTTGGTGCTGCTTGTCGGGATAGTTTCTTTTGTTATATAGGCAACGCTTAACTTGTCTCCCGCCCTGATAGGCTCGCCGGGCTCAAGATCGTTCCACTGCTGCAGAGTTTCTATATCGACGTCGAGTTTGCGTGAAACTTTCCACAGGCTGTCACCGCTTTCAACGGTATGGGTTTTATAGTGGTAAGTTTTGTACGAGGTATAGGGTGGGCTATCTGGTATGGCTGAAGTTGCCAGTACTTTGCTGTCGATGGTATACGGTTCATTAGTGTCGCGTTTCACCGAAGTCGGGTGTGAATTTGTATTCACCAAAGGCTGTCGTTTAAGTTTTGCCAGCTCGGTTAATAGTTGCGGTATCGTCTCGACAGGTAGTATTAAACGGTGCGGACCATCTATCGGTGTCAGGCCTCTGTGCAAACCTGGATTAAGGTATTTAACCTCCTCCATCGAGATATCAGTAAGCTCCGCTACCTGTTGTATCGAAATACGTCTGCCAACTGATACTGACTCTATTTGTTTTTGATTAGCCAGTGGTGGCAACATTAATCCATACACCTCCGGGTTGCTGATCATTTTCGTTGCAGCGATTAACCGTGGTACATAGTTAGACGTTTCTTTAGAGAGTTTTAAATTCCAGTAGGTTGGTTCGAGACCACGCTTTACGGCTTTGCGCATAGCGGCGCGAACGTTACCTGGCCCGGTGTTGTACGCCGCCAATGCCAGCAGCCAGTCACCTTCGAATTGTCGGTGGAGATCACTCAGATAGCGCACCGCAGCGGTGGTTGAAGCGATGACATCTTTTCTTTGGTCATGGTGCTTCTTGACAGACAGTCCGTAGTGGCTCGCTGTCGCCGGAATAAATTGCCAGATTCCAACTGCGCTTTGATCAGACAATGCAGTCGGATTAAAAGCGCTTTCAATCAGTGGCAGCAGGGCAATATCCATCGGTACGCCGGAGCGATCCAGCTGGTCTGCTATATAGTAAAGATACGGACTGGCATCTATCAGGTTACTGCGCAGCGACCTGAGTCCGGATTGCAAAAACAGTAGCTGCTTGTCGATGCGACTATTTTCTATTGCCGAGAATTCAAAACCGTCGCCCAGTCTTTGCCACAGGCTTTCGTTAAGGATTTCCAGTGGTACGAACTCAGATAAGGAGCTTTGTGGTGTCCTCAGTATCGAATGGTCTGTGGTGGGCGTCGGCAGGTTGGTGCTCGCCATGGGATTAACAGTTGATCTGCCAACCTGTGTTGCATCAGCCAGCGATTTGCCTGCGAATGTAAACGTTGCCAGTGCGAAAATACACACAATATATTGTAGTGCAGGTAACAACTTGCACACTGGGTTGATGTTCAGCGGGTCGGTATTCAGGGGGTGATTCTCGGGGGTGATTCTCAGGGGAGGTGATCGGGAATTATTTTATAGATTCCTGACGCATTGAATCTTATTATTGGTCGTCCGCAACGGAAAACCATCCTACATGAGAGTATATTGGGTTTATGAAGAAATTCAGTAAAAATTCTCCAAATTGGTGCGACGCCCAGCCGGGCCTGCGCGATTGGTATCAGTCATCTCTGGGAAACGCCGTATTGGATACGGTTGCAGATAAATTTGACGAAACTTTGCCGGGTATTTTTGGCTATCAGGGGCTGCAGGTAGGTCAGATTGCACCGGGCCGGGAACTACTATCCAGCGCCGGGCTGCACAGGCGTTTGGTGGTCGACAGCTTTGCCAGTGAGTCCGGCTCGCATATCTCTGCAGACGTAGAACATTTGCCCATCAGCTCGGACTGCGTGAACCTGGTTTTTTATCCGCATGCGCTGGAGTTTTGCGAAAGTCCGCACGGTGCGCTGCGTGAGGCAGACCGTATCCTAACCGACGACGGTCATCTTATTGTCATGGGTTTCAATCCTTACAGCACATTTGGTGCGCGTCGTCTGTTTGGGCGTTCGACTCCGTGGAATGGCAAAATATACAGCCGTGCCAGAGTTCAGGACTGGCTGTCGGTCCTCGGATTTCGCATTGTCAGTACCGAAACTGTTTTTTTGCGTCCGCCGGTGAATCGTGCCGGTGTGCTGCGCAAAACTCGCGGGCTTGAAAAGACACAGAGGTTTCTGGGTCTGGCGGGTGGTGTTTACCTGATCCATGCACGCAAACAAACCATTCCAATGACGATGGCTCGCCAGCAATGGCTAAAGCCTCGTGGTCGCCTGGTAACAGGTGCCTTTGCAGAACGATCCGGCCGCACTGCTGCAAATCGCGACGGTGACATAAAAGACCCGTCGTGAGAAAATAGTGCGCTAACCGGCAAACACGTTTACAGCGCACTGAAAAACACATGCGGCAGATCGTACTCGATACCGAAACAACGGGTCTTGAAGTTACTCAGAACCACCGAATCATCGAGATTGGTGCAGTCGAAATTGACAACCGGCGTTTAACGGGCCGGCAATACCATCAGTATATTCAACCGGACCGTGCAATCGATCTGGGTGCGCTTGAAGTGCATGGCATTACAGAAGAATTTCTCGAAGACAAACCCAGATTCTCTGAAATCTCAGATGAATTTTTAAATTTTGTCGAGGGTGCGGAAGTCGTTATTCACAATGCCGCGTTTGATGTTGCCTTTCTGGATTATGAATTTCGCCTGTGCAAGGCCAATACGCGAATGGATATTGTCTGTAACGGTGTGACAGATTCTCTGGCATTAGCGCGCAAGGAATTCCCCGGTCAACGCAACAGCCTTGATGCCCTTTGCAAGCGTTTGGGCATAGACAATTCACGCCGTAAGCTGCACGGTGCATTGCTCGATGCGGAGATTCTTGCTGAAGTTTATCTGGCTTTAACTGGCGGGCAGGGTTCACTCGGGTTTGACAATACAGGCGGAGACAATATTTCCAATCAATATGACGGGCCGCTTTTTGATGCAGCCAGCCATCCACCGCTGAGAGTTGTACAGGCGAGTGCGGAAGCCCTTGAAGCGCACACTGCTTATTTAAAAAAACTGGATGAGGCCTGCGATGACGGATGCGCATGGCGTGAAGTAAGTGCTACCGGTGCTGTTTTAGAATAATAAGCTGTTGCCTACCGCTGTTTCATAATGCGCTGCTTCTCACGATCCCAGTCCCGGGCTTTTTCGGTTGCGCGTTTATCGTGTGTTTTCTTGCCTTTACCCAGACCTATTTCGAGTTTTACTCGTGCACGTTTCCAGTATAGTTTCAGCGGAATGATGGTGTATCCCTTGCGGTCTACCTGGCCGATGAGTTTACTTATTTCCTGTCGGTGGAGCAGGAGTTTACGGTCGCGCATCGGTTTGGCAACCACATGCGTAGAGGCAGACAGCAGAGGGGTGATATGGCAGCCCAGAAGAAACGCCTCACCATTTTTTATAAAGACGTAACAATCATTCAACTGCACGCGGCCATCACGCAGGCTTTTGACTTCCCAGCCCATCAGCTCAAGGCCCGCTTCCATGGTGTCTTCTATCAGGTAGTCGTGGCGCGCGCGTTTGTTGACTGCAATTCGGGACGATTCTGATTTATCGCCTTTCTTTTTCTTCGGTTTAGCCATAGGCTCAAGTATACCTTGTATTGACTGATGAAGATTCCATGCCGACTGTTGAACGAAGCGCGCTTGTTCCTTATACCGCGCAACAGATGTACCAGCTTGTAAACGATGT
>CAYLZS010000305.1:0-1795 GCA_964388065.1 uncultured Granulosicoccaceae bacterium | reverse complement strand
CAATATTCACCACTGAACGTTGGTGAAATGGCTATCTCTCTCTATGCCGCCAACGAAGGCTACCTTGATGAGCTGGATATCAACCAGGTCGTACCTTTTGAAGAAGGCTTGCATGCCCATGTTCGTTCGGGCCATCAGGGCATTCTCGACACAATCAATGAAGCTGGCGACTATAACGACGACATCGAGTCCGGTATGAAAGCCGCCATTGATGACTTCGTTGCCAACGGCGTCTACTAAGCAAGAGCTCCGGGACAGATAGAGACTTAGATATGGCTGGCGCTAAAGAAATACGCACCAAGATCAAGAGTATTCAAAATACTCAAAAGATCACCAAAGCAATGGAAATGGTTGCTGCGAGTAAAATGCGTAAAGCGCAGGATCGCATGGAAGCCACGCGCCCCTATGCAAGCAAAATACGTGAAGTGGTCAGTCACGTTGGTGCGGGTAATGTTGAATACAAGCACCCGTACCTGATTGCAAAGACAGACGTACGCAGAGTCGGTTATATCGTGGTATCCACAGACCGCGGTCTTTGCGGTGGTTTGAATATTAATGCTTTCAAAAAAGCCGTGGCTTCAATGAAAGAATATTCAGACGCAGGTGCCGAGATTGACGTTTGCACTATCGGTAAAAAAGCACAGAGTTTTTTCAGACGCCTCGGCAGCAACATTGTTGCAGAAAAATCTGATCTGGGTGATGCACCGAAAATCGCAGATATCACAGGCACTATCAAAGTCATGCTGGATGCCTATGATGAAGGCCGTCTCGATCGCTTGTATCTGGTTGAAAACGACTTCGTTAACACCATGACGCAAACACCCAAAGCCGAACAACTGATACCCACTGTTCCAGACACAGATGATCGCTTGTCGCATCACTGGGATTACCTCTATGAGCCGGACTCCAAAGAAGTAATCGATGAACTGATGAAGCGCTACATCGAATCTATTGTGTATCAGGCAGTGGTAGAAAACACAGCCTGTGAAATGGCAGCGCGAATGGTTGCAATGAAAAGTGCAACAGACAATGCCGGTGACATCATCGACAACCTGCAACTGGTATATAACAAAGCACGTCAGGCAGCGATCACTCAGGAAATTTCCGAGATCGTTGGTGGCGCAGCCGCGGTCTAAAAGATCCGGCTTACCATTTAACTTTTAAGTATTGGCACTAATAGAATTAATGAAAGAGGAACACCAATGAGTTCTGGATCAATAGTCGAAATTATCGGCGCGGTGGTGGACGTAGAGTTCCCTCGCGAATCGGTGCCTAAAATTTATGACGCACTGACAATCGAAGGCACAGAAACCACACTTGAAGTGCAGGGTCAGCTTGGCGATGGTGTAGTACGTACCATTGCAATGGGGTCCTCTGAAGGTCTTCGTCGTGGTGTAGATGTCGGTAATACCGGCGCACCTATCTCGGTACCTGTCGGTGAAGCGACACTGGGTCGAATCATGGACGTACTTGGTAACCCGATCGATGAAGCCGGACCCATAGGCACAGACGTACGGTCTGCAATTCATCGCGCAGCCCCTACTTATGCAGAGCAGGCAGGTTCAACAGAACTGCTTGAAACCGGTATTAAAGTAATCGACTTGCTTTGCCCGTTTGCAAAGGGCGGTAAGGTCGGACTGTTTGGCGGTGCGGGTGTAGGCAAGACCGTTAACATGATGGAATTGATTCGTAACATCGCAATCGAGCACTCAGGTTACTCGGTATTTGCAGGTGTTGGTGAGCGTACCCGTGAAGGGAATGACTTCTACCACGAAATGAAAGAATCAAACGTACT
>CAYLZS010000304.1:0-4200 GCA_964388065.1 uncultured Granulosicoccaceae bacterium | reverse complement strand
AAAAAAATTAAGGGGTCAATCTTGATCTATACATATATTGAAGTCTATTGTATAGATTATGATTTGACCCCTTTTGTTTGCCTTGCCGATGAAACGTTTGAGGCGGTTTCCAACTTTAATCTACTGGTTATCCTCCTGTTTGTATTAGAAATTTAGAATTGACTTTATACGAAGGTAACGGGGAGGGTGAAGTGGTCGAGCCATCCTTTTGATCAGCAAAAGGAACAGCAGTGTAAATAACTGAAAGCTGCCACCACCTGTATTTAAGGTTTCTTCGCTATCTGTCAGTGCTGCGATGGTCGTTGTACTCTGCACTTCATCATTATTCTGCAGCGCAGTAACTGATGCATCTTCATCCGGTACATTGTTGTTGGGAACGTCAGTGATGGGTGCATCGCTATCTGCAAGGTCGTTACCGGATACGTTGGTGACAGGGGAGTCGTTATCCGATGCATCGTTGTCCGATACGTCGGCAACAGGGGTATCACTATCCGATATGTCGTTATCTGATTCGATGGTAGTGTCGTTTGAGTTGCCAGTAAACCGGCCGGAGCTGTCCACAGCAACCAGGGTTACTCTTCCTGCGTTCTGTCCAACTCTATCCCCGATTAATGCTCTTTGGCTACCTGCTGCAACGAATGAGTCTACGAGACCGCTGATCGTATCAGCCAGGCGCCAACTGTTGTTTTCGAAGATATAGCTTCTGTATATACCGCCAATGACGTCGTCAGGTAAAGCTTGATTGTTACTGATCACCACAGGGTCGTCTTGAGCATTGTAGCGCTCAGCGGAGAAGTATTCTTCCAGCATATCCTGATTGTGGTTGAACGACTCCCAGCTATTGGATGCGGTTCTAACAAAAGTTGCCCTGCTTGTAATTACTGTGTCTGATGAGAGTGAGAATCGACTACCGCCATGGGTGATTTCCTGACTGTTCACAGTGATAGGGTCACGGGGATTTGCAAGGGTGGTTTCAAGCTGCCAATTATCATCAACCAGGCGGTATACATTGAACCTGCCTGAATCGATTGCTGAAACCAGAGTGTCACCACTTGCCTCAATACCTTCGACGTCTTTTGTTGAGTCGATTAACCGGGAATGAAACTCAAAGCCGTTAGGTCCTTTTTTGTAAACATTTATTGCATTGGTAAAAGAACAGCAGTTGTCTTCGATTGCAAAAAGGTAATCGCCGCTTAGCTCAAAGCTGATATTCAGATCTGTGAGTATCTGTATTTCTTCCCATTCACCTATGCTGTTTTTCTCAAACACTGTGGCTACAGTTTCAATACTGCTTGGTCCGCCTAGAGTCTGGCGTTTGTTGTTGTTGACTGCATCCTCAATGTCAGTTTGAGAGTAGTTATAAATGCTGGATGATCCAATAATAATATTCTCAGAAGCCCTTATTCGAGTAGGCCAGAAATCATCCACTGCACGAAATTGAGGCACTATTGTGGTGGTATAGTCGAGCATGCCACTTGCGTTGTTGTCGTATACCGCAATACCACCTGAACCAACGCAAGCTTCCGGGAAATTAAATACTCTCATCGCTGCAAAATCTTTTTGCAGACTGGCACCTGTTACTACGAGATTGACATCAGACTGGTTGTTTTCTAATGAACAGGTACATGACCCGTTCCAACCGAATCCATCACCCAGTGGTGGAAGGTCTACGCACGCTTCTGAGTTATTAGGTGGCGGCGTAATAGTCTGCAATGTAGCACCGATAATCTGCGCGGGTTCAATCAGTGAAGTTGTTTGAAACTCACCAACGACGCTTTTGTACTGATTAACCAGCTGTGACCGGCTGTCACGAAATTGCATACCACATTCGCTACTGAAATCTGCCCAATCGGTGCAACTGTTGTTTGCTGCACTGAGTGCCTCTGCCGATGCAAAAGCGCAGGTTTGAGCGCCATTGCTGGTGACTGCGGCAATATAATCGCACCGGGCAAAATCTGCTTCGAATGTTTCAATAAAACATGATCGATCACCTAGCTGAGTTTGTCCCCAGCCATCACCATCCTGGTCGATACAGTCGATGTTTTCGCCACTTCCCGTAAAATCTGTTGCCTGATCATAGGTAAATTCCTCACCCTGAAAAATGAGTCTGCCGCTATGGGTCATTTTAAGAAATGCGCTGGTGCCTGCCGGAAAAGGCAAAGTGGTGGTTGTGTTGGAAATACGATCGTATAAATAGAATAAAAATATTTCAGCTGTACCGGAGTTACAGGGGTCGCCGTATGCAACGTAACGACCGTCTCCACTAATAGCAACATGCCGACGGCGGAATGTATCTTCGATAACGTCAGTGGTTAATGGAGAACCCGTTGTGCAATCGGAATCAATTCGAGTAGCGATATCGCTTGTGGGGTCGTACAGGTAGATATCGTGAAGAGAAGTGTCTGTGTAGTCTCCAACCGGTGTTCTTACATAAGCTACATAGCCGTTGTCGCTAACTGCGGGATCGATATGTCGATAATTGTCGCCACCGGTAATCTTCCTTGTTTCTGCGTTAACCTGATCGTACAGGATTAAATCGGTCTGAACACGCTCCTCCAGTGACCAACCGGCGCTGTCAGCTTCAGTGAATACAAAAAAACGACCGGTTGGACTTTGATCAGAATCATCGTAGAACGTGTGGCCAAACCGGCCGGCAGGTGGCTGATAAATACCGATTTCTTCCCGAGGCTGGTAGTGGTTTAGATAAACCGTACTCCCACCAACCAGACTCCCGGCATTGGTCTCAAGATTGGCCTGAGTATGGACCGGGTTGAAGCTGTCCGCATGTGAGGGTTGCGCAGTAAACATTGCTGCGAGAAGTGGAGTGAGTATCGCTGTTATCTTGCGCACGGTAGACTTTCCAGTTAAGTGTCATGACACAATAATTGCCGTCATGACAAATAGCAAGAAAATAAACATAGACTGGTTAACAAAATACAGGGACAGGCTTTTTAAAAATGATGAATAGAGAATTGGAGGGACACCCACTCTAAATTGTGATTCCCATGTGAAAAAAAAGTAATAAAGAAGCTTCTTTGATGAGATTTTTTAAAGTGGGTGTCCCGGTAATTTCCTTTCCATTCTTATGGGTTACGTTGGATCGGGGTTTCGGTATGATCGGCTAGCAGCACATCGAGATGTTTCGCCCGTACCCGCCATAACTCTAGTAAGGAGAATTCGTATGATTCGTTGGTTCTTTGCAATACCGGTCTTCCTTTTAGTTTTATTAACTCCGGTACATTCACAACAGAACAATTCTCCAAATACACATGATCAGTCTCTCGAACAGCCCATGTCTCTCGAGCGAATGGAGGAGATTCTACTTGCTCTGAGCCCTGATTTGGAATCGGACGGTACAAGCTTCCTGCTCATTGTGGAGGATGTGCGTGTATTTGTTATCACCGATGTAGACAGTGACCGAATGCGTGTTATGACCCCGATTCGCCCGTACCAGAATATATCGCCTGAAGAAATGAAACGAATGATGCAGGCTAACTTTGACTCTGCCCTCGACGCACGGTACGCCATTGCCAGAGATATGCTTTGGAGTGTCTATATTCATCCATTATCGCCACTACAAAAAAACCAGTTGATTTCGGGAATTGGTCAAGTGGTTAATTTGGCTCGTACCTATGGCACAGAGTACTCTGGTGGCGGTCTGAGCTTCGGAGGTGGCGATTCCGATGATATTAACAAGCGGCTAATTGAAGAGCTATTGGAAAAAGGCGAAGAGGTGTAGATAGCAGTGTGCAATATGGCAATTGCATAGACCCCAATTGGAGGGACACCCACTCTAAATTGTGATTCCCATGTGAAACAAAAGTAAAAAAGACGCTTCTTTGATGAGAATTTTTAAAGTGGGTGTCCCGGTAATTTCCCGCATTCGATATTATGTGCTGCCCTTCGAAGGGGGAAACCCGCCGCGTAAGCAAGGGTAAGACAGCACGGTTAGCAGTGCTTACCGGACTTACAGCAACCCGATAGCTGCGATTTTGTCCGCCAGTGCAAAATCGATCAGGGCACCAACTCTGAGCGGCAGCACTTTTCCCTCAAGGTAGATTGCGTCAAAAGGATACGTGCGCGTACTGTAATTCTCTAACAGTTGCACCAGATTACCTCCGACTAAGTCTCGAACCAGAACAAAGTCGGGACATAACGCAATTCCACATCCCTTTACTGCCCAGTCTCGTGACACTCTTG